>DAOTZV010000254.1:0-12155 GCA_034434235.1 Anaerolineae bacterium | reverse complement strand
CCGATTCCTCTTGCTCGCCCTGATCCTCCTGGCCTTCGCGCGCCTGACGTGGCGGCTGGACGCCAAGGACCTCTGGCTGGACGAGACCTTCAGCCTCCAGCGCGCGGAAGCGCCGTGGCCCGAGCTGCTCGCCGGCTGCCTGCCGCTCACCGATGGCGTGATGTGGGTCAGGACGACCGACCAGCACCCGTTCGCCTACTTCGTGTTCCTGGGCCTGATGACGCGCGGCGCCGGCCAGAGCGAGTTCGCGCTCCGCTTCCCGTCGGTCATCGCGGCGACGCTGGTCGTGCCGGCCATCTGGGCGCTCGGCCGCCGGCTCGGCCGCCGCAAGAGCGCGCCCCCGGCCGCGGCGCTGTGGGCCGCGCTGTTGGCGGCCATCAGCCCGTTTTACCTCTGGTTCGGCCAGGAGGTGCGCATGTACGCCCAGGTCGGGCTGCTGGCGCTGCTGAGCACCTATCTGCTGCTCCGCTGGGCCGATGCCACGACCGCCGCGCGGCGGCGCTGGCTGGCGGGCTACGCCGCGACCCTGCTCCTGTTGCTGACATCGCACTACTTCGCGCCCCTGCTCTTGCCGGTCCACGCGGCGATCGTCCTCCAAACGCTCGGCCAGAAACGCCGCGGCCGGGCCGCCCTGGCCACGGCCGCGCTGATCGCCCTGGCGCTCGTGCCCGCCACCGTCGCGCTCTGGCTCCTGGCACGCGACCTGAACGCCGGCACGAACTGGGCCCACGTCTCCCCGCGCATCCTGATCCCCGACCTGGTCAACGCCTTCACTCTGGGCCTGAGCGTGGACCTGGCGCAGGTGTGGCCGCTCGACGTGTTGTCGGCCGCGCTGGCGCTGCTCGGCGCGCTCTACGGGCTGGTGCGCCGGCATCGCGCCCCTGTCCCCCCGCCCACCGCCCCTCTGCCCCCCGTTGCCCCCCAATTTGGGGGGTTGAGGGGACGGCGGGCAGGAGTTGAACGTGGAACGCGCGGCTGGGTGCTCCCGGCTCTGCTGATCGTGCCGCCGGCGCTCCTCCTCCTCCTCAATACGATCCGGCCGGCCTACATGACCGCCCGCCACATGAGCCTGATCAGCGCCTTCTTCATCCTGCTGACGGCGGCCGGGTTGGGCTGGTTGTGGCAACTGCGCCGCTGGGCCGCCGCGCTGGCGGCCATCCCGCTGGTGGCCGGCGCGCTCTTCAGCACGGTGAACTATTTCACCCTGCCCGCCTACGACAAGGGGGAACACGCGGCCATGGGCCGCTACCTGGCCGAGCGGGTCCAGCCCGGCGACCTGGTACTCTTCCGGCCGATCCCCTGGGGACGTCTCTATCGCTACTATTTCCCCGTGGATGCCATCGAGCAGGGCGAGCTGGCCGGCCTGAACACGAGCTGGCGCATCCTGCCGACCGAGTTCCCGGCCGAAACGCCGCCGCGGGCCGCCGCGCCGACTCCCGCCAAGACCGCGCTCGATCAACTGGTTTTGCGCCTGTACGGGTCGCGCTCCTGGTTCGAGTGCCCCACGCCCGCGCCGCCGACGCCGGGCCGGCCCGCAGAGCTGGCGCGGCCGCTCTTCACCCCCACCCGCGACGCCCTGATCCAGGAGCTGGACGCGCTCAAAGGACGCTATCGCCGCATCTGGCTGGTGCGGGCCGACGGCGATGACCCCGTCAGCGAGTGGCTGCGCACGCACGGGTTCCACGCCGACAGCCGCAAGTTCGCCAGCCCGGCCGCCATGTTGCAGATAGATCTCTTCCTGACCGCTTCGCCGGTGCGCGAGCAGCCGCCGACGACCATCGGCCATCCGACCGACGTCCGCTTCGGCGACCAGGTGCGGCTGATCGGCTACGACATCGGCCGGCCGCTCATGGCCGACGGCTCGCTGCCGGTGACCCTCTACTGGCAGCCGCTGGCGCCCCTGACGCGGCGCTACAAGTATATCCTGGCCGCCGATGTCGTTGTGGAAACGTCGCATGCAACGTCTCTACGCCCGCAACCGACCGAAACGGAGCCGTACAGCGGCTTCCTGCCCACGCCGACCTGGCCGGCCCATGCGACCATCATCGAATACACCGGCGTCCATGCGCCGGCGACCCGGAATGGCGTCGCGATGCGCCTGACGTTACAGGTGTACGACGCCGAGACCCTCGAAAAGCTGCCCGTGGCGCGGGCCGACGGGGTCGAAGCCGGCGCCGATCCGTTTACCGTGGTGTTGTCGGCCGCGCCATGAGAGACCCATATCTGGAGGTGACCGATGTCCCGAACCATCCGCGCCCCGCGCGGAACGACTCTGACCTGCAAGAACTGGCTCATCGAAGCCGCCTATCGCATGATCCAGAACAACCTGGACCCCGAAGTCGCGTTCGATCCGGAGCACCTGATCGTCTACGGCGGCCGGGGCCGGGCCGCGCGCAACTGGGAATGCTTCGACGCGATCCTGGAGAGCCTGCGCAACCTGGAGCCCGATGAGACGCTGCTCGTCCAATCGGGCAAGCCGGTGGCAATCTTCCGCACGCACGAGGACGCCCCCCGCGTGCTCATCGCCAACTCCAATATCGTGCCGCATTGGGCCACGCAAGAGAACTTCGACAAGTGGGAGCGGGAAGGGCTGATCATGTTCGGCCAGATGACGGCCGGCTCCTGGATCTATATCGGCACGCAGGGGATCCTGCAAGGCACCTATGAAACGTTCGGCGCGCTGGCCCGCAAGCGGGGCTGGGGCAGCTTGAAGGGCAAGCTCGTGCTCACGGCCGGCCTGGGCGAGATGGGCGGCGCGCAGCCGTTGGCGGTCACGATGAACGAAGGGGTCGCGGTGATCGTCGAGGTGGATCGGTGGCGCATCGAGCGCCGGCTGGCGCACCGCTATCTGGACGTGGCCACCGACAACCTGGAAGAGGCGATGACCTGGGCCGAGGAGGCCAAGGCGCGGGGCGAGGCGAAATCCATCGGCCTGCTGGGCAACGCGGCCGAGGTGTTGCCCGAGCTGGTGCAACGCGGCTTCGTGCCCGACGTGGTGACCGACCAGACGAGCGCCCATGACCCGCTGATGGGCTACATCCCGGCCGGCATGACGCTGGAGGAGGCCGCGGAGCTGCGGGCGCGCGATCCGCAGGGCTATCAGGCGCGGGCCATGGCGAGCATGGCCGCGCATGTCGAGGCGATGCTGGCGTTTCAGGCCGCGGGCGCGGAAGTGTTCGACTACGGCAACAACCTGCGCCAGCGCGCCTACGACGCCGGCGTGAAGGACGCCTTCCGCTATCCGGGCTTCGTGCCCGCGTACATCCGGCCCCTGTTCTGCGAAGGCTCCGGGCCGTTCCGCTGGGTGGCCCTCTCCGGCGATCCCGAAGACATCTACGTCACCGACCGGATCGTCCTCGAGCTCTTCCCCGACAACGACCACCTGCGGCGCTGGATCACCATGGCCGAGCAGCGCGTGGCATGGCAGGGACTGCCCGCCCGCATCTGCTGGCTGAAGTACGGCGAGCGCGCCCGCGCCGGCCTGGCCTTCAACCAGGCCGTGGCCGACGGCCGGCTGAAAGCGCCCATCGTCATCGGCCGCGACCACCTGGATTCCGGCTCGGTCGCCAGCCCCAACCGCGAGACGGAAGGGATGCTGGACGGCTCCGACGCCATCTCCGATTGGCCGATCCTGAACGCGCTGATCAACGCGGTGGGCGGCGCGACATGGGTCAGCTTCCATCACGGCGGCGGCGTGGGGATCGGCTACAGCCAGCACGCCGGCCAGGTGATCGTGGCCGACGGCACGCCGGCCGCCGCGCGGCGGCTGGAGCGCGTGCTCACCACCGATCCGGGCCTCGGCATCGCCCGCCACGCGGACGCCGGCTATCCCGAGGCGATTGCCGCGGCGAAGCGAATGGGCGTGAAGATCCCGATGCTCAAATAGCCACGGAGGCCGACGACGGACATCGTCGGCCTCCGTTGTCGGCCCTCAGATCCAATGTTGCGCTCGCGCGAAGCGCAACAGGTCCTCGCGAAATTGCGGCGCGGCGATGTTCACCAGCTCATGCACGCGCTGGCGGATCGTCTTGCCGAAGAGCCGCGCCACCCCGTATTCCGTCACGACCGTGTGCACGTGGTTGCGCGACGTGACGACCCCCGCGCCGGGCTTCAGCGTCGGCACGATGCGGCTGATCGTGCCGTCTTTGGCCGTGGCGGGCATGGCGATGATCGGCAGGCCGCCCGGCGAACGCAACGCGCCGTAGACGAAATCGAGCTGGCCGCCCACCCCGCTGTAGAAAATGGTGCCTATCGAATCCGCGCATACCTGGCCGGTCAGGTCTATCTCCAGGGCCGAGTTGATCGAGACTTGTTTGGCGTTCTGGGCGATCACGAACGGATCGTTGACGTAATCCTGCGGATGAAACTCGAACAGCGGGTTGTTGTCCATGAAATCGTACAGCCGCTGCGAGCCGAGCGCGAAGCCGGAAATGATCTTCCCCCGATGGATCGTCTTGGCCGCGTTGGTCAGCACGCCGGCCTCGATCAGCTCGATGATGCCATCCGAGAAGAGCTCGGTATGCACGCCCAGGTCCTTCTTGTCCTTCAGGTAGAAAAGCACGGCATCGGGGATCTCGCCGATCCCCATCTGCATGGTCGCGCCGTCGGGGATCAGGTCGGCGATGTAGGTGGCGATCCGCTTCGGCAGCTCGCCCGGCTGGCCCTGGGGCACCTCGACGATGGGGTAGGAGACCGGCACGATGTGCGTGAGCCGGGAGACGTGGATGAAGCTATCGCCCAACGAGCGCGGCATCCGGTCGTTGACCTCGGCGATGATGATGTCGGCGGCCTCGGCCGCGGGCTTGGTCAACCCCACCTCGACGCCGAAGGTGCAGAAGCCGTGCTCGTCGGGCGGCGAGCAGTGGATCATGGCCACGTTCGGCTTGAGGAGGTTCGGATCGCGCAGCGCACGCGGGATCTGGCTGAGGAAGATCGGCGTGAAGTCGGCGCGGCCCTCGTTGACGGCCTGGCGCACGTTGGGGCTGATGAAGAGCGAGTTGACCCGAATGTGTCCCTGCATCTCCGGCGCCACGTAGTCGGCCGGGCCGATGGTCAACACCTGGACGATCTCCACATCTTCCAGTTGGGGTGCGCGGCGCACCAGGGCCGCCAACAGCTCCTTGGGCACCGAACAGTTGCCGGTCATGAAGACGCGGTCGTGCGATTTGATGGCCTGAACCGCCGCATCCGCGGAGCAAAGCTTGCTGTGATATGAAGCGGCCTTCATAGCGCACCTCCCACCGATTCGCGCAGCGCCGGATGGACGATCTCGCCGTCGTGCGTGTTGACGCCCAGACGCAAGGCCGGATCGGTCGCGATGGCGTTTTCCAGCCCCTTTTCGACGATCTCGTGCACGAAGGGCCAGGCCGCATTGTTGACGGCATGGGTGGTCGTGCGGGCCAATACGCCGGTCATGTTCGGCACGCAGTAATGGATCACTCCTTCTTCGATGTAGGTGGGGGTGGGATAGGTGGTGGGCCGGCTGGTTTCCACGCACCCGCCCTGATCAATCGAGATGTCCATGATGACCGAGCGCGGCTTCATGGTGCGCACCATTTCGCGCGTGACGATGATCGGCGCGCGGGCGCCGGGGATCAGCACCGCGCCGACCACCACATCGGCGCGGCGCACCACCCGCGGGATATTGAAGTCGTGCGCCACGATCGTGCGCACGCGATACCCGTGTTCTTCGACCAGTTGGAGCTTGTACAGGTCGGTGTCGAGCAGGGTGACGTCGGCGCCCATGGCGCTGAACATGCGCGCGGCGTTGGTGCCCACGATGCCCGCACCGAAGATCACGACGTTGGCCGCCGGCACGCCCGGCACGCCGCCCAGGAGGATGCCGTGTCCGCCCTCGTTGTTCTGAAGGAGCTGGCTGGCGATCGGCGCCACCATGCGGCCGGCGATCTGGCTGGCCGCGGCCAACACCGGCAGCCGGCCGTCGGGCGTCTGGATCGTCTCGTAGGCGATCGCGGTCACCTTGCGTTTGAGCAGCGTCTCCAGCCGCGCCGGGTGGACCACCGCCAGGTGCAGGAAGCCGCACAGGATGTGCCCTTCGTGCAACAGATCGAACTCCTGGTCGGTCGGCCGCGAAACCGTGAGGATCAACTGGCTCCGACCGTAGAGCTCCTCGGTCGAATAGACGATCTGGCCGCCGGCCTGGCGATAGCGCTCATCATCGAAGCCGCTGCCCTGGCCGGCCCCGTGTTCGACGTAGACACGATGGCCCTGTTTCGTCAGCAGCTCGACGCCCATCGGCGTCAAGCCGACGCGATAGTCGTAGGGACGTTTTTGTTTGGGGACACCGATATCCATGATGGCCTCCTCGTCGAGGAATGTGGAATCCACCTTGCGTTACGCAATAAAGCGCTCGATGAAGGTCAAATAGCCCTGACGGCCGCCCTCCCGGTTCCATCTTTCGACCGACTTGCGGATGCGCTTCAGGCAGGCAATGATCACCTCTATGGAGACGGGTTCGGGCTGTGGGCCGGGCTCGCCCGTTTCTGTCTGGAAGATATCCTCTTTGCCCAGGCGCCATTCGCACATCATCTGAACCGCCTCGTACACTTCCCGGGCGCGCTCGTTGAGACGGATCGGCTTGGGCTCGACCCCGCGCATTTGGGCCTGGTAATAGCTGATCAACGCGCTCAACGCGGCTTCCACGTCGAAGTCTACCAACAGGGGAATGCGCTTGTGGACTCCGACGATGGCAACTTCGATGTTTTGCAAGACATCCAGATATCTTTTTTCGAGATCTGCAATATCCATCATGGTCTATCTCTCTTTTGTTTGCTGCCCCTTCCTCATCTCACCAACCTGAAAATGGCCGTCACGTGCCAGGCACTCTGCAAGATGCCTGGCACGTAAGCGTCGAAGAGGAAGGGTCAGGAGTTGTAGCCCGACTCCAACGGCCGAAAGAAGCAACTGACCGCGCCGGTATGACAGGCCGGCCCGGCCGGCTCGACCTGCACCAGCAACGTATCGCCATCGCAATCGGCCCAGATGGCCGTGACGCGCTGCGTGTGGCCCGAAGTGGCCCCCTTGTGCCACAGCTCGCCCCGGCTGCGGCTCCAGAAGTGCGTCTCGCCGGTCTCCTGCGTCAGGCGCAGCGCCTCGGCATTCATCCAGGCCACCATCAGCACCTGGCCGGTGCGCGCATCCTGCACCACGGCCGGGATCAGGCCGCGCTCGTCCCAGCGCAGGTCGGCCCAGGTCGCGTGATCCATTCCTCTTGCTCCACTCTCACCTGCAAATCGCGCCGAACGCGTCGGCCGCCTTCCCCGACGCCTGACGCGTGAAGATGGCCGATATTGTAGCACGATATGAGAAGACGGCCAACAAACGCGCGGCAAATCCAATCGCAGACGAGAACCTGGCTCATGGCCCAAAGCCAGGCTCAACGCGCATCAGCCCCCGGCAAGTCCACATTTGGAATGGCCGGAAAATCTGCTTGACAACCGCCGCAGTCCGCTGTATGATGTGATCAAGTCTGTGTGGTTTCCCGCTCAGGAGGAAGTATGCCATGGCGACCAACTCCTCACGTCGGCTCCGATTCGTCATCCTGGCGGCCATCCTGCTCACCGCCCTGTTCACCTGGCGGTTGCAGGCCAGCGGCCTGATGGCCGCGATGTTCGATTCCTCTTCGCCGCCCATCTCCCCCATCATCACCCCGGCACCGACCGACACACCAACGCCTGTCCCGATCCCCACGGAGACGCCCGCGCCGCCGCCGATCGTCATCTGCGTTACGCCCGATCACGGCGGCAACGCCGCGACCACCCACGTGACCATCCGCGGGGCCTATTTCCAGGCCGGCGCGACGGCCATGCTCGGATCGGCGCTGCTGGCGGATGTCCGCCGGGTGAATCACACCGAGCTGGCCGGCGATGTGCCGGCCGGGCTGGCGGCCGGCGCGTATCCGATGCGCGTGTGCAACCCCGACGGCCGATGCGGCCAGCTTAACGATGCGTTCACCGTCACCGACGAAGCGCCCATCCTGACCGCGATCGTCCCGGCCGAGGGCCGCAACGACGCCGCGAACGAAGTCGCCGTGTTCGGCTACAACCTGCGGCCCGGCGTCGCCCTCGCGGTGGGCGAGACCGCTCTGACCGACGTCGCCTGGATCTCGGCCCGCGAAGTGCGCGGGGTCGTGCCGCCGGGCCTGCCGCCGGGCGCCTATGACGTGACGGCCGCGAACCCCGGCGCGTCCGGCGCCGGCGTGCTTCCCCGCGGCTACACCGTGCTCGATGGAACGGCCGACGATTTCTTCGTTGCCGGGGCCGACATCTGGACCGATCCGGCCACGTTGCGCCAGGGGGAGACGACGGCCGTCCTGCTGGGCGCGAATATCCATCGCCAGGGCGGAACGACGGCCACGGCTGCTCAGGTGAGCTTCTTCCTTGGCGATCCGGCAGCCGGCGGCGTGCTGCTCGGCGCGACGACCACCGTGCCGATGCCACCGGCGATCGGCGCGGTCGAACCGGTCTTCATCACCTGGCATCCCGGCGATCGGGTGGGCGCCGTCTCGATTTATGTCCAGGTGGATCCCGCCGACCTGATCCCCGAGACCAACGAGGCCAACAACCTGGCCCGCCGCGACCTGATCATCCTCCCGCCGGCGCGCGATGTCACGCCGCCGACCCTTGTATCGTTCAGCGTCAACGGAGGCGCCCAGAGCACGACCGACGCCGCGGTGCAATTGGCGCTCAGGGCGACCGACGACCTGTCGGGGGTTTACTCGATGTATCTGGCCGAGCGCCTCTTCAACGCGACGGCAAACATGTGGCTGGTCGTGCAGCAGACCGGCTGGATCCCCTTCCAGGGCGCGCTGGAGTTCACGTTGACCGGGCCGGGCGGCGCGCGCTACATCGAGGTCTGGACGGCGGACGCGGCGGGGAATGTGACGCCGTTGCCCGGCCGGGCGCGCATCAACTATCTGCCGGCGAGCGACATCGTGTTGCAGAATCAGGTGCGCCTCTACCGCTTCACGGTCGCCGCGGGCGAACGGCTGGCCGCCATGCTGACGACGCTCAACGCGGCGGGCGACGCCGACCTGTACGTCTGGGGGCCGTCTCACGACGGTCGACGCGACCTGTGGATGAGCAACCAGGCCGGCGCGCTCGAAGACAGGGTGGACTTCGTCGCGACCGTGGCCGGGGAATATGACGTCGAGGTGCACGGCTGGAACCCATACTTGGAGTATCGGCTGGCCGTTGCGGTAGGCGGCGCGGCCGCGGGCGCCGAGACCATGACGGTCGCGGCGCCGGTCGTGGACAAGCCCACGCCGACGCGGCCGGCGGATGCTTCCGGCGCCGCGCCGGCGCCGCGCGGGGGCGTCCCCGCCGCGCCCATCGCGCCGGCTGCGAAGGTGCACCTGCCGCTGATCGCGCGCAACGCGCAGCCCCCGCCGCCCCGGCCGACCTATCGGCTTCATCTGCCGATGACGCTGCGCAATTACCCCGCGGCGCCGTCGTACCGGATCCGCCTGCCGATGGTGGCACGTCAGTAGGGGCGCACACCATGCGCCTACCGGCCGCGCGGCAGAGGCACACGCCATGCGCCCCTGCCGCCGAACGGCGCCCCAACCGTAGCCCATCACCGGGTCGCCTGATCTTCCTCCAACCGATACCGCGTCACCGTCACCCGCGTCAGCCCGGCGCGGGCCGTCACCGCGCCGTGTTGTGCCAGCCACGCCTGCGTCAGGCCGGCGCGGTCCCACAGCTCGGCCTCGGAAGCCACCAGCCAGACGGCCGGCGCAGAGCCGAGCGCCTGTCTCAGGTAGGCGTCCACCCCGGCCGCCGTTCCTCCGCCGTTCGTGTATGGCCCGTCCACCCATCCATCCGGCAGATCCCCGTAGTAATAACGGAAAACATGATGGATGTAGGGCATCTGAAAGATCAACCGGTCGCCCGGCTGCGCATGTGCGGCGACGAATCGCGCCGCCCCGCGAAAATCGGACTTGATCGGCCGGCTCGCCTGCGTCCAGACGCCGGCCAGATTAAACGCCACAATCGCCCCGACGACGACCAGCCCGAGAGGCCGCCAGGCGCGCAGCAGCGCGGCCGCGCCCAGGCCGGCCAGGGCCAGGAACGCCGGCATCGTCCAGATCAGGTAGCGATCGAGGAAGAGCGGCACGCGCAGCGAAATGCCGTAAAGCGCCAACAAAGGCACGATGAGCCAGATGGCCAGCAAGAGGACCGGCCGACCGGCCGATCGGCCGCGACCTTGCGGCCACAGCCCGAGGCCGGCGACCAAGGCCAGGAGCGACGGGAGCAGCGCCAGGGCCGCGCCGGGCAGGATCCCCTGACTGAAGCGGGCGGCCATGAGCGCCGCCATGTCGAAGAGCGGCACAAAGGGATAGCGCTCCGGATCGGCGCGCTCGAGCCAGAAACGGGCCGTCCAGCCCAGCAGCGCCAGATAGGGCACGACCAGCAACAGCAGGTACGCGGCCGCGGCCCGGCGGCGGGCCACGGCCTTCCGCCGGGCCAGGATCCACAGCCAGAGCGCCTGGACGGGGAGCGCCAGCGCGGCCAACAGGTGGATCAGCAGGCTGGCGCTGGTCACCAGGTAGAGCGCGGCCCAGCGGATCGGTCCGCCGCGGCGCAGCGTTTCGGTGGCCAGCCAGAGGATCAACACGATCAGCGCGGTGATCAGCGCGTACATCTTGGCGTCCTGGCTGTACCACGTCAGGAAGGGCGCGGTCGCGGCGAAGAGCGCCGCCAGCAGCGCCGGCTGCGGCCCGGCCAGGCGCCGCGTCAACGCATAGAGCAGCGCAACCGTCGCCGTCCCCGCCCCCGCCGAGGGAAAGCGCAGCGCGAACTCCGTCTGACCGGCCGCCGTCAACCAGGGGCGCAACAAGAGGTAAAAGAGCGGCCCGTTCTCGCCCGGTCGCAGGAGCAGCGCGGCCGCCTCTGCGATCGGTCGCATCGCAAAGCGCAGCACATCCACCTCATCGCGCCACAGGCTCTGAAAAGCCAGGGGATAGACGCGCAGGCCAAAGGCCAATCCGATGAGGAGGCAAGGCAAGACGCGCGCTCGCATGGCTTCGATCCGAATCATGGCGCAAACCTGTCGCCGCGGCCGTCCCGCCGGAGCGGCCGCTCTCCCCGACGCCACCATCATACCATCCTGATCGCCGGCTGTCCAGACTCTGTAAGGTGACCTCCATGCAAACCCTTAGGCGTATCCTGCTCGGCGCGATCATTGTGCTCATCCTGCTGGTGGCGGTCGGGCCATTCCTGGTGCCCATCCCACCGCTGGAGGGCCTGAAGCCCCCGGAACAGTTGGCAGATCCCGACAGCCGTTTCATAGAGGTGAACGGCCTGCGCGTCCACTACAAATTGATGGGCCGCGGGGAGCCGCTCATCCTCTTGCTCCACGGCTTCGGCGCCAACACCAGCTCGTGGCGCAAAGTGATGGCGCCCCTCGCGGAGCTGGGCACGGTGGTGGCCTACGATCGCCCCGGCTTCGGCCTGACCGAGCGGCCGGTGGACGCCGAGCTTGCCGCGTGGCCGGGGCCGAACCCCTACAGCCCCGACGCCCAGGCCGATCAGGTGGTCGCGCTGATCCAGGCGCTGGGCTTCGAGCGCGCGATCCTGGTCGGCAATTCGGCCGGCGGCACGGTGGCCATGCACACCTATCTGCGCTATCCGCAGCGCGTGGCCGGCATCGTGTTCGTGGACGCGGCCATCTACACGGCCGGCGGCGCGCCCGGCTGGATCAAGCCGCTGTTGCGTACGCCTCAAATGCGCCGGCTGGGGCCGCTGGTCTCCCGCAGCCTGGTAGCTCAAGCCGACCGGCTGCTGACGCTGGCGTGGCACGACCCTGCGCAGCTCACGGCCGAAGACATGGCGGCCTACCGCAAGGCAACCCAGGCCGAGAATTGGGATCGCGCCCTCTGGGAACTCACCCTGGCCAGCGGCGACCTGCGCCTGGCCGGGCGCGTGGCCGAGGTGCGCATCCCGTCGCTGGTGATCACCGGCGATGATGACCGCATCGTGCCGACAGCGGAAAGCATCCGCCTGGCGCGCGAGCTGCCGGACGCCGCACTGGTGGTGATCCCGGCTTGCGGCCACGTGCCGCAAGAGGAATGTCCGGCAGCTTTCATGGATGCATTGCGCGCCTTTATCGGTCGTTTTCAGGCCAACCGGTCTCTT
>DAOTZV010000253.1:0-4277 GCA_034434235.1 Anaerolineae bacterium | reverse complement strand
CCTTGCGGATCTGGTCCAGCTTCATCTGGAAGACGGCGTAGCGCTGCGGGTCGGCCGACTTGATGGCGATCACGCCGCCCCCGCCGCCGCAGCAGATGGCCTGTTCGCGGTTGGGCGACATCTCCCGGAACGCGTTGGGCGCCAGGATCTTCAGGATCTCGCGCGGCTCCTCGATGTGCCCGCCGCGGCGCTGGATCTTGCACGCGTCGTGGAAGGTGATGGCGCCGTCGTTGTCGAACGCGCCGGCCTTGAGCTTGATGCGGCCGGAGCGCACGAAATCGCCCAACACGCCGGCGATGTGCGTCACCTCGATGCCGGGGGGCACGTCCATCAGGTTGGCGGCCGTCCAGCGCAGCGCGTCGTAGGCGTGGCCGCACTCGGTCACGACGATGCGCTTGACGCCCAACGCCTTGGCCCCGTCGAACACGCGCTTGAGGATTTCCACGGTGCGGTGCTCGTTGCCCTCGTAGAAGCCGAAGTTGACCACCTCGCGCGCCTGCGAGCTGACGGTCCATTTCTCGCCGGCCGCGTTCATGATCTTGGCGATGGCCGCCACGTTGCCGGGGAACTTCATCACCTCGATGGACGAGAAGACCACCAGCGTGTCCGCGCCCTGCACGTCGCGCGGGATCTCCTCCTCCCATTCGTCGGCCACCCACTCCAGGCGCTGATCCCACACGTCGTCGGTCATGCCCAGTGGGCTGCCTTCGGCCATCTGTTTGTTCACCGCAGCCATCAGCTCGGCCGGCACGACCCCTGCCTCGGACATCGCGGAGCGCACCTCGTGGATCAGCGGGCCGATCTGGATGCCCATGGGGCAGACCATGGCGCATTTGTTGCACAGGGTGCACGCCTCATAGACGACCGTGCTCCAGCGCGCCAGGTCGGCGTCGGTGATGGGCTTGTCCAGTCCGATCGCCAGCCGCAGCTTGCCGCCGACGGTGAAGCGCTGCTCATAGGCGCGGCGCAGCAGCTCGATCTTCCAGACGGGCGCGTATTCGGGGTTGCCGGTGGCCTGGTAGAAATGGCACGCCTCCGCGCACATGCCGCAGCGGGTGCACGCTTCCAGTTGGGCGGCCACCCAGCCGCCGGTCTCCTTGACGAAAGTTCGCAGTGCAGCTTGTGTCGTCATAGCGGCCTCCTTACGGCGCCACCGCGCGCTTGCCGAACTGCGCGCCGTGGATGGCCCTGGCAAAGAAGTAAAACATGAAGTGCGAGATGCGGCTCAACGGGATCCAGATCAGCAGCCAGTCTACCGCCAGCATGTGCAGGCTGTAGGCCATTTCGTACCGGAAAAACAGATGGTGCGTCAGGATGTAGCCGCTGATCATGGGCAGGAAGACGAAGAGCAGGTTCAGCCACTCGGCCGGGCCGCTGATCAGCTTCAGCACGGGGTGCACCAGCCGGTTGATGAAGAGCACGATCATGGCTGCGATGCACACCACCGCCAGCCAGTCCACGATGGGCAGGGGCAGGGTCGGCCAGCCGAAGCCGAGCAGGCTCTTCCAGACCAGCATGTGCGCCGCGCCCAGGAAGATCACGACGAAGAGGCCCAGGTGGAACAGCCCGCCGGCGACGTAGATCAGCGGGTTGCGGCTGAAGGTGTTCTTCACCCAGGGGATGAAGGGCCAGATCAAGATGCCCTTCAGGTACGACCGGATCGCGCCCGCCAGCTTGCTGCCCCGCGACTTCACGCGATCACGCTCCCAGCCCAGCGCGACCACGCGCGCCAGGCGGTAGACCATGCCCGCGATGAAGATGAGCAGCGCCGCATAGAACAGCGGGCCGCGAGTGAATGCGAGGAAAGAGGTCCAGTTCATGTGTTGCCTCCTGCTCTCTTCTGCGCCTGATTCGCCACCGCGATCCCCGCGCCCGCGACCAGGCCGATGCCGGCGGCGGCCGCGGCCACGCCGATGCCCGGCCGGCCGATGGGCGCCGACTGCCCCTGGTAGAACCCGCCGCCGTCCCAGAACCCCGGCTGGGAGCAGCCCAGGCACGGATGGCCCGACTGGATCGGGAACGATAGCCCGCCGTCCCATTTGATGCCCGCGCACGCGTTGTAGGTGGTCGGCCCCTTGCAGCCCAGCTTATACAGGCACCAGCCCTTGCGCGCGCCCTCGTCGTCGAACGTCAGCGCGAACTTGCCCGCCTCGTAGAAGGGCCGGCGCAGGCAGCGGTCGTGCACGGTGTTGCCGTAGAAGGCCTTGGGCCGGTGCAACTCGTCCAGTTCCGGCAGGGCGCCGAAGACCAGGAAATGCGCCACCGTGCCGGTGAACGCCTCGGGGATGGCCGGGCAGCCGGCGATGTTGACCACCGGCTTATCTTTGATGATCTCCCACACCCCTCGGGCGCCGGTCGGGTTGGGGTTGGCCTTGGGCAGGCCGCCGAAGGAGGAGCAGTTGCCGGTGGCGATGATGGCGGCTGCGCCGGCCGCGGCTTCTTTCAAGATCTCCAGCGCCGACCGGCCGCCGACCGTGCAATAGATGCCGTCGTCGGGGATCGAGCCTTCGACGACCAGCACATATTGCCCGGCGTACTTCTTCATGGCGGCCTGCTTGGCCTCTTCTACCTGGAAGCCGGCCGCGGCCGAGAGGGTTTCGTGGTATTCGACGGTGATCTCTTTGAGGACGAGGTCAACCAGGGTGGGGTTGTGCGAACGGGTGAGCGCCTCGGAGCAGCCGGCGCAATCTTGAAACTCCAGCCAGATGACCGGGACGCGCGGCTTGGTCGCCAGCGCCCGGGCGATCAGCGGGGCCGGGTTCCCTCCGCGGGCCAGGTGGGCGGGCAGCCCACTCGCGGCCACCGGCGGCGCCCCCTGCAGCCCCATCACCGCGGCCAGTCCTCCGCACGCCTTCAGGAAGTCGCGTCGCGAGATACCCGCAGCTTTCAGGCGTTGGTAAATCGTTTCTTCGGTCATGAGGTCCTCCTCACCCACACGACACGCCCTCCGCCTCCAGCTTGGCCTGGTAGGCGGCGACGCCTGCCGCACCGGTGACGAGCGCCCCCGCTTCGGCATCCCAGGCGCTGGGCTTGACCTCGGCGATCCAGCCCTCACCGTAGGGATCGCTGATCGCCAGGTTGGGGTTGGCGGCCAGCTTGTCGTTGGCGCGCACCAGCACGCCGGTAACGGGCGCCGGCACCGGGCCGACGAACTTGCTGCTCTCGACGGTGGCCAGGCTCTTGCCCTGCTTCACTTCCTGGCCGATATTCTTGGCTTTGACGGTGATGGCGGCCAGCTTGCCGCCGGCCAACTTACCGGCCACGCTGGTCATGCCCACGCGCACCAGGCCGCCCTCGATGGGCTTGGCCCACACGTGCTTTTCGAGGAGATAGTAAACGTCTTCGGGAAGGTTGCAGCCGCGAATGGTAGCCATAGCATCTACTCCTTTTGATCTCCTTCCTCTCCCCTCTCCTGGCAGGAGAGGGGAGAGGGCCGGGGTGAGGTGTGAGGTCAGAACGTCAACACCGTCTTGGCGTCTTCCGCCAACTGCCACATCGTCGCGCCGCCGACCATCTTGACGCCGTCAATCAGGTCTTCGGGCGTCAGGTCGTGCAGCTCGGTGGAGGCGGTGCAGGCCAGAAAGTTGACGCCGGCATCCAGCGCATCCTGGATGAAGGCGCTCACCGGCTTGCCGCCGGCCTTGGGATAGACGGTCTCGGCCAGCCCCTTCTTGAGGAGCAGCGTGCCGTCAATGGTGAAGAACATGTTCACTTCGTACTCCATGGCCGCGGCCAGGGAGGCGAAGAAGAACGGGGTCGCGCAGCGCCGGGGGGTATCCGGGCCGCTGGTCATGATGATAAGGACGGAATCATCGGCCATGGGTTTCTCCTTAAAATGATAGCGCGATGGCGTTCTCGCTGGCGAACTCCAGGAAGGTCGCCGCGCCGCCGACCTCCACGCCGTCAATCAGGTCTTCCTTCTTGATGCCCATGACGTCCATGCTCATCTGGCAGGCGATGAGCCGGACGCCGGACTCGACCGCCATCTCCAACAGCTCGCTGAGTTTGGCGACGTTGGCCTTCTTCATCCAACTGTTCATCATGCCGGTTGCCACGGCCGTCATGCCGGGCAGCACGCCGAGGATGTTCGGGACGGAGATGCCGGGGACGGGCTGAGGCATGGCCGGGTTGGCCAGCGGCGCCACCTGGAGTTTGTCCGCTTTGCCCTTCTTGATGATCTCCAGGCCGTAGAAGGTGAAGAAGATGGCGGCTTCCATGTCCATGGCAGCCGCGGCGGTCGCCAGGATCAGCGGCGGATAGGCCGCGTCGAGGGTACC
>DAOTZV010000252.1:0-4751 GCA_034434235.1 Anaerolineae bacterium | reverse complement strand
TAGCGCAAGCCTCTGGCTTGCGGCCACGCGGCGGAGCATGCAACCGTAGCGCAAGCCTCTGGCTTGCGGCCACGCGGCGGAGCATGCAACCGTAGCGCAAGCCTCTGGCTTGCGGCCATGCGGCGGAGCATGCAACCGTAGCGCAAGCCTCTGGCTTGCGGCCACGTGGCGGGCACAAGCCGGAGGCTTGTGTGACGGACCAGCTGTTGCCAACTGGGAAATGTCTCAAAACTTGTTGGGAGATCTGTATGTCCGTACGAACTCGTTTCACCTTCATCTTCGTCGGCCTGATCGCGCTCGTGCTTCTCGGCGGCCTGATCGCCGCCTGCACGGGCCGGCAACCCGTCGCTACCCCCACCCCGACGCGTACCCCGCGGCCAATTGAGACGAAGGCCCCCGCGGCAACCGCCACGCCGCTCCCCACGGCCACGCCTGCGGCCACCGCGACGCCGGCCGCCACGGCCACCCCCGCGGCGACGGCCACCCCGACGGTGGACGCCAGCATCATCGTGCCCGGCCGCGATCCGGACATCTCGCCCTTCACCGGCCTGAAGCCCGCCGATCCCAAGATCCTCGAGCGCCGGCCGATGGCGATCAAGGTCGCCAATCAACAGAGCGTCCATCCGCAATCGGGCCTGAACAAAGCCGACATCGTGGTGGAGAGCCCGGTGGAGTACAGCGAAACTCGTTATACGGTGCTCTTCCACAGCCAGGACGCCGAGCGGGTCGGCTCGGTGCGCAGCGCCCGGCTGATAGACGTGGAACTGCCGGCCATCTTCGACTCGGTGTTGGCCTATTCGGGCGGCGTCCAGCCGGTGCTGGACAAGCTGGCGGCCTCGGACATCGGCAAGCTGGTGCTGAACGAGACGGAGGCCGGGATCGGCTTCTTCCGCGATCCGAACATCGTCGTGCCCGATAACCTGTTCGCCAATACCGTCAAGCTGGCCGAGGTGGTGGCGAAGAAGGGCCTGAACCAGCGGCCGCGGCCGGCGGCCGGCTGGGTCTTCTCTCCATCGGCGCCATCGGGCGGCGCGGCCGCCAGCAGCGTGCTCATCCCCTATCCGCGCTTTCGGGTGAAGTGGACCTACGACGGGGCCACCGGCCGCTGGAAGCGCGAGATGGGCGGCGCGGCGCACATCGACAAGGTGACGGGCGAACAGCTCACGGCCGCCAACGTGGTCATCTTCACCGCGCCGCACGTCAAGACGTTGATCCTGGAGCACGGCACCCAGATGCAGGGGGAGGGACAGGCGTGCCAGAACTGTTCCATCGAGATCCAGTTCTGGGGAGAGGGGCCGGTGCGCGTGTTGCGCGACGGCAAGGTCTACGAGGGCAAATGGCTCAGGCCGGAGCGCCACGCGCCGCTGCGCCTGGTGGATGCGGGGGGCAAGGACATCCCGCTTAAGCCCGGCAACAGTTGGTGGCAGTTCATCCCGACCGACATGCAGCTCACCATCGCGCCCTGAAGCTCAGCATTTCTGAGCGAACCTTTAGCTTCCTTTCATGTGAGATTAATCTGTCTGTGGCATGATACGGGCAGAATCAGGATGCGGGTAGGGGCAGCCCAAACCTGATGCAAGATTCCTCCTCCATAAGGTTGAGCAGCACAATTCCCCGGTGGGTGGGCCGGGGAATTGTGCTTTTAAGGGCCCGGCGCATAGAGCCGACGGTAAGCCTCGAGTTGGCTCAATACCTGCTGCACGTAGATGCGCGTCTCGCTGTAATCAATCACCGCCACGAACAGATCGTCGTCGTCCGGCGCCAGCTTGCGCCAGCGCAGCGCATTGCCCGGGCCGCCGTTGTAGCCCGCCAGCGCGGCGACCAGGCTGCCGTCGAGCTGCTTCAGCGTCCAGTTCAGATAATACGCGCCGAAATCCACGTTGATGTACGGCCGGTAGGCCAGTTCGGGCTTGAAGTCGCGGCGGCCCTGTTGCAGCGCGATCCACTCGGCCGTGGCCGGCATGATCTGCATCAGCCCCTGCGCGCCGGCCCCCGATGCCGCGACCGGCTCGAAGCGGCTCTCCTGGCGGATCACCGCGGCCAGGAGCAGCGGATCGAGGCCCCAACGCGCGGCCTCCTGCCGGATCAGCCCGGCGAACGGCAACGGATAGGCCAGCCGGCCGAGCGCAGGAGGCGGCGGGGCCGCGCCGGCCGGCGCCAGGGCGATCAGCTTCTCGGCCGCCAGGATGGAGAGCTGGTGCGCGCCGGCATCCCGAAACGCCAGCGCCAGGCCGGCCAACGCCCACCCGTCGCCGGCCGCGCGCTCCAACACGCGGCCCCAGGCCGCCAGCGCCTGTGTCCGCCGGCCCAAGTCGAGCAGCGCCCGGCCCCGACGCCAGTCGGCGTCGGCCGTGATGGCCATCGGCAGGGCCAACGTCCCATCGCCGGCCCAGCTCTTCAACCAGGCGGATAGTTCGGCCTGTTCGGCGGCGCGATCCGCCGCGACCGATAGGTCGAGCGGCCGGACCGACATGGCCTCCACCCGGGCGGCCGGCGCCTTCAACCAGGCCGCGGCGCGCAGGCCGTAGTAGCTGGTCGGGTCGGCCTGGACGGCCTGTTGCCACGCTTGCCGGGCCGCGGCGAGATCGCCCGCCGCGGCCTGCGCCCGGCCCAGCCAGAAGTAGGCCAGGGGCCTGGTGAACGGTGCCAGCGCTGCGGCGGCCATCTCCTGCCAGAGTTCGGCCGCGGCCGTCCAGTTGCCCTGGCGAAAGTAGATCAGCCCGGCCGCCTGATAGGCGCGCCATCCCTCGTCGGCGGCCGGGTATTGCCGCGCCAGGTCGCGATAGGCCGCGGCGGCCGCGGTCAGATCGCCCTGCGCGGCGAGCCAGCTGGCCGCGCGCCAGAGCGCCGTGGCCGCCTGCGCCGCGGCGGGCCGTTCGGCCGCAAGCTGACGGCAGGTCGCGATCGCGGCGGCCAGGTCGCCGGCCTGGGCCCGGCCATCGGCCTGCGCCAGCCACGCGTCGGCCCAATGGCTGTTCTGCGGATAGGCCGCGATCAGGTTGCCCAGCTCGGCCAGGCCGCGCTCGATCTGGCCCTGCTTCAGATAGCTCAGCCCGGCGTAGTACCAGGCGTCCCCCTGCCGGCCGGTCGGATCCACGACGCGCAGCCGGTCGAACGCGGCATTGGCGAGCGCGTAGCGGCCGTTGAAGTAGTTGATGAGCCCGCGCTGGTATTCATCCACGGCCACGCCGGCTTCCACCAGCGCGGCCAAAGCCCGATGCGCGAACGGGCTGGTCGGATCGGCGGCCATGGCCGCCTGCCAGCGGCGCTGCGCTTCGGGGGGCGGCGCGGCCGACGGGGCCGCCTGCGCCAGTGCCGCGGCCGCCAGCCATTGCATCTCCGCGGCCCACGCGCCGGTCGTCGCATCCCCGCGCAGCGCGTCGTATTGCGCCACGGCCCCGGCATAATCCTGCTGCGCCAGCGCCAGATCGGCGAGCGCCCGGCGGATGGCGACGGTGTTGGCCCAGTCGGGCGCGGTCTGGAGCGCGGCGCTGAACGCCTCGGTGGCCCGCGGCAGGTCGCCCGCGCTGCGCCGCGCGGCGGCAATGCGCTGCCACGTCAACGAGCTCAGCTCGGGTGCGAGCGGCAGATAGGCCATGTAGCTGGCCTCGGCCTCGGCCCAGCGGCCCAGGGCGGCGAGCGCCTCGCCGAGCAAAAAAGTCGCGGGAGCGCGCACCGTCTCGGTCATGGCCGCGGAGGCCAACAGCTCCTTCAGCACGCCCACGGCCTCGGCCGCGGCGTCGTCGTCCAGATAGCATTGCGCCAGCCGATAGCGCGCCTCGGCCGCCTCGGCCGGGTCGGGGTCTTCGGCCACGACGCCGGCGAACTCGCGCCGCGCCGCCCCGCAATCGCCGATGGCCTGCAGCTCGCGGCCGGCTGCCAGCCGGGCCGACGGCGCCGGGGTGGCTGTGGGCGTGGCGGTCGGCGTGGCGGTGACGGTCGGCGAGGGCGTGAGGGTGGCCGTGGCGGACGGGGGCGCGGCCGGCGACGGTGTGATGGCCGGCGTGAAGGTCGGCATCTGCGTCGGCCCGGCCGCCGCGGTCGGCGGTTTCCGGCCGCCGCAGGCGGTCGCCAGGATCAGGACCATCAGGAGCAACCACAGCGCGAAATGCTTGCGAAGCAATCGAAACCTCCGGTCTGTAGACGCGGCCCGCATGAGCGGGGACACGTGAAGCCCAGATCGTTTTCATCTGCCTGTATTGTACCACAGGTGATGAACGTGGGGGGCGCGGCCGGAGTTTTCATACGCGGCAATGGGGGGCGATGTCTTGGATTGCGGGGACGCGTGCCCGCTTGGGGATCGAAAAGCGGCGCCAAAGCGCCGCAAGCTAAAGCGGCGCCAAAGCGCCGCAAGCCAAAGCGGCGCTCAAGCGCCGCAAGCCAAAGCGGCGCTCAAGCGCCGCAAGCTAAAGCGGCGCCAAAGCGCCGCAAGCCAAAGCGGCGCCAAAGCGCCGCAATGGCATTTACGTCTCCGCGATCACGTCCACCCGGCTCAAGCCGCAGGGGAGCCGGAATCCGGCGCATCCGTTCCCGGTCGCGTGGGGTCGGATGCATCCGCCGGCCGGCTCAGGGGCCCCAGGCCGGCGGCCTCCGCCAGGAAGCCGATCAGCGCCGGCCAATCCCGGAAGTGCCGCGTCTCGCCGCTGAGCACGTGCGTGACGCGGGCGCGCCAGGTCAGCTCGCCGCCGGGCCGGAGTTCGGGCCAGAGACGGAGGGTGAAGAGATGGGAACGGCCATGGATGTCGCTCATC
>DAOTZV010000251.1:0-23707 GCA_034434235.1 Anaerolineae bacterium | reverse complement strand
CGATTCGTTGACAGCGTCCGATTCGTTGACAGCGTCCGATTCGTTTGATTCGTTGACGACGTGCGGAAAGGCGGCTTCGAGCGCGGCAATGGCCGATGCGACAGCCGGATCGGCTTTGGCAGGCGTTCCCTCGGCGGCCGCGATGTTCGTCTCGGCCGCCTGACCCGTTGCGTCTCCCTCCGTTATATCTGCCGACGCTGTTTCGGGTGTAGCCGGTGTTGCTGTTTCTTCGGCCTGCGACGCCGAGTACTGGCCCAAGACGTAGGCCCCGATGGCCGAGCCAGGATTGGCCAGCGCTGCGCCTGCGCTGCTGAGCGCCTCTTTGGTCTCCTGAAGCGGCGCGGCGATCTCTGTAACCGGCGCTTTGATTTCCTGGAGAGGGGCTTCGATCGCCTGCCGCGTCTCCTCCAGCTCGCGAGAAAATTCGCGCGTGGCCTTGCGCATCTCACGCAAGGATTCGCCCAGCTTGGCGCCGATCTGCGGCAGCCTGTCGGGGCCGAAGACGACCAGCGCCAGGATGAGCACTAAGATGAGCTCGAGAGGACCGATTCCCAGGATGTCCATGTTCAGTCCTTTGACGACACGACCGCGTGCTGAGGCGAAACGAGGGTTAGCGGCGCCTGGTCGGCAACTGCCGTGCCCAAGACACCGTTCACGAACCGCGAGCTGTTGTCGCTGCCGAAGATCTTGGCCAGCTCGACCGCCTCATTGATGGCTACCTTCATCGGCGTGCCGGTCAAGCCGCTCAACTCGAAGAGCGCGATCCGCAGGATGTTGCGATCAATGACCGCGATCTGCTGAACGGGCCAGGCGGGCGCGTATTTCTGGATCAGCGCGTCCAGCCGGTCGCGATGCGTGACGACACCGCCCACCAACTGGCGGAGGAAGGCCTCGCCTTCCTGCGGCAATGACTCCTCCTCCAGGCGATAGGCAATGGCACGATCGGCCTGGTGCGTGGTGGTGTCGAGTTCGTAAAGTACCTGCAGGGCCAGGACGCGCGCCTGACGACGAATCTGCACGGAGGTCTTGCCGGTCACCTTTCAGCTATCCTGTGTGGGCGGCAACGCCGACAGCTCGACTTCGTCAATGAACACGTCTACTTCGGCTACATTCATGCCGAGCATTTCTTCGATGGCACGAAAGATGCTGTCTTGTAACGTCTCGCCCAGCTTAAGGAGATTGATGCCGTTCTCGGCAGCAATGTGGATCTCGACATGGACGCCTTCATCGTCCACCGAGATGATAATGCCATCCTCCGCGGCGCGAATGGACCCGGGCCACCCGCGCATCTTCGGCGGCACCGGCGTCAGACGTCTGACGCCGGGCTGTTCCAGGGTCGTTTGACGCACGATGGTCGTCAAGACGTTCGGCGCGATGGTGACTTTGCCCAGGGGTTCCTCCATGCGACCCTCTCCTTCGGTCGCGGCCGACCTATTGCATGACCAGGCCGCCATCTACGCTGAGCACCTGCCCGGTGATGAACGCGGCCCGATCGCTGGCCAGGAACGCCACCGCATAGGCGATCTCTTCGGGCTGAGCAAAACGCCCCAACGGGGTCAGGCTCAGGATCGCACGTTTCTGTTCATCGGTCAGGACCTCGGTCAGCGCGGTGGGCACGAAGCCCGGCGCGACCGCGTTGACGGTGATGCCGCGCGAGCCGACCTCTTTGGCCAGCGCCTTGGTGAAGCCGATCATGCCGGCCTTCGAGGCCGAGTAGTTGGTTTGTCCGGCCTGGCCGGCCAATCCCGATACGGATGTGATGTTGATGATGCGACCGTACCGCTGCTTCATCATCGGACGCAATGCGGCCTTCGAGCAGTTGAAGGCGCTTTTCAGGTTGGTTTGCAACACTACGTCCCAATCGGCCTCCGACATCATCAGAAGGAGCATATCGCGCGTGGTGCCGGCATTGTTCACCAGGATGTCGAGCCGGCCGAAGCGATCCACCGTCTCTTTGATCAGGCGCTGCGCGTCGGCGAAACTGCTCACGTCGGCGCCGATGACGGCCGCCTGCCCGCCCGCCGCAGCGATCTCGGCCGCCACGGCTTCGGCCTGTTCGGCGCTGTTCCGGTGGTTGACGACCACGGTGGCGCCCTGCGCCGCCAGCTCTCTGGCGATGGCCGCGCCGATGCCGCGCGAGCTGCCGGTGACGATGGCAATCTTCCCCTGAAGCATAGCTTTCTCCTTCCTGAGCACCGGATGGGGATCAGAGCTTCTCAAGGTCTTCCGGCGCGCCGACGTTGGCCGTTTCGGCCTGCGGCGCAATCCGCTTCACCAGGCCGGTCAACACGTTCCCGGGGCCAATTTCCACGAAGCGCGTGACGCCGGCGGCAACCATCGCCTGGATCGAAGCAGTCCAACGGACCGACGCGGTCAACTGGGCCACCAGCTCGGCCCGGATCTCTTCGACGGTGGTCAAGGGTTCGGCGCGGACGTTGCCGACGATCGGGATGGTGGGCGCTGCGAAGGGGGTGGCCGCCACCCGTTCGGCAAACGGCTCGACCGCCGGGGCCATCAACGCGGAATGGGCTGCAATGCTCACCGCGAGCGGGATGACACGGCCGCCGGCCGCTTTGGCGGCCGCGGTGGCCGCGGCCACGCCGGCCGTCCCGCCCGAAATGACGACCTGGCCCGGCGCGTTGTAGTTGGCAACCTGCACCACATCGGCCGACTCCGCGGCCGCCCGCGCGCAGATCTCGGCGACCTGGGCATCTTCCAGCCGCAAGATGGCGGCCATGCTGCCGGGGCGCAGCTCGCCGGCCATCGCCATCAGCTCGCCGCGGGCGCGCGTCAGCCGCACGGCGTCGGCAAAGGCCAGACTGCCGGCCGCCACCAGCGCGCTGTATTCGCCCAGGCTATGGCCGGCCACCCAGGCCGGCGCCGGCAGATCGGGCCGCTCCTGGCGAAGCACGCGCAGGGCCGCGATGCTGGTCGTCAGGATCGCCGGCTGCGTATTGCGCGTGATCGTCAGGGCATCGGCCGGGCCCTCGAAACAGAGCTGCGCCAGGTCGAAGCCCAGAATGGCGTTGGCTTCGGCAAAGGTCTCCCGCGCCACCGCGTAACGCTGCGCCAGCGCCTGGCCCATGCCCACGGCTTGCGAACCCTGACCGGGAAACAGGAAAGCTATTTGAATCATAAGGTTACAGAAAGCGAGGGGACATGCCGCATGTGCAGGTCCCCTCGGCGGCGTGAAGCAGGCCGACGAGTTATTTCTTCTCGGCCTTTGTTTCGATGAATGCCTCGCCCTTGTAGGTGCCGCATTCCGGGCAAATGCGGTGTGGCTGACGCAGCGCACCGCACTTCGGGCAGCGGATCAGGTGGATGGCCGGCAAGGCATCGTGGGCGCGACGCCGATCGCGCCGGGCCTTGGACAATTTGCGTTTCGGTTGAGGTGGCACTGTACAACTCCTTGATTGGGCTTATCACCCGTTTCGATATGATTGATCAATCTTCGGCTCTAAGCAGCGCAGCCAACCTGGCCCAGCGCGGGTCGGGTTCCGGCTGACAGCTACACGGTCCGTCGTTCAAGTTTTGGCCGCACGTGGGGCACAAGCCCCGACAATCGGGCCGGCAAAGCGGTCGAATCGGCACGGCCAACAACACGTTCTGGCGCAGCACTTCATGCAGGTCCAGAATGTGATGTTCATCTATCCATAAGGCCCGGTCGTCCTCCTCGGGAACGATGGCCTGGCCGGTGATCACGTCGAGGGTCGGCGAGAACACCTCTTCGAGCTCGACGTGCAACGGCACCCGCACCGGCGTCAGGCACCGCACGCAGGGCAAGATCAGCTCGGCGTCGAAGTGCCCCTGCACCAGGACATCGCCGCCCGTGCGCATCAGGCGCACCGGCCCGACGAGCTCGACCGGCTCGGTGTTGTCGGCCCCCAGCTCTTCGGCCAGCTCGGGCACCAGCCGATGCAGGTCTGCAACCACCTCGGCCGAGCGCGTGGCGCCGATGGACTCCTTCAAGAGCTGGGCGACGTTGAAGGTCAGATTTTGATCCATGTCGCCTTTTCTCTGGACGTGACGGCCGCGCCTGTGTGACGACCGCACATCAGACGATCATTATAGGACAAAGGAGCATCTCTGTCAAAATTACTCGCCGTCTTCGCCGGCCGGCCGCTCCTGGCCCAAGACGCGCTGGCCGGCCTGCACCTCGCGCAACATGCGTTGCAGGCGGGCTTCGAGCGCGCCCAACTGGCCGAGCACATACTGATTGGCATCGGCCCGCAGCGCAGCGGCCTGCCGTTCCGCTTCGGCCTGGATCTCCCGGGCGCGCTGGCGGGCCGCCTGGACGATGGCCTGCTCGTCCAGTTGCGCGTTGCGCTGGTTGCGCGCCTCTTCGATGATGCGTTGGGCTTGCGCCTTCGCATCGGCCAGGATGCGCTCGCGTTCGCTGGCGATGCGCTGGCCCATCTGCAACTGATCGGGCACCGCGGCCCGCATTTCCTGCAGGATCTGGCGCACGGCCGCTTCATCTATCAGCGCCTTGCCGGTCGGCAGGTGAATGGCTTTCTCCAACAGGTCTTCCAATTCGTCAATCAGGCTTTCCAGATCCATTGCCCCTCCATCGTTGGGTCAGTCGTGCGAAGACATTAAGGGGGCCGGAAGCGGACCGGCGCCGGTTTGAGCCAGTTCGGCAAAGCGACGACGTAAGGCGATCTGCACGGGCAGGGGCGCAAGTCCGGCGATATCCCCGCCCAGCCGCGCGATCTCCTTCAAGATGGACGAGCTCAGGTAGGCGTATTCCAGGCTCGTCATCAGGCTGATGAATTCGATCTCCGGGGCCAGCTTCTTGTTGGTCAGGGCCATCTGAAACTCGAACTCGAAGTCGGAGATGGCGCGCAGGCCACGGACGAGCACGAGCGCGCCGATCTCGCGGGCGAAGGCCACGGTGAGGCCCCGATAGGTGGCAACGCGCACGTTCGGCAGGTGCGCCAGCGATTGTTCGGCCAGTTGGGCACGCTGGGCGGTGTCGAACAGGAGGTTCTTCGGCGATGTGTCGTAAACGCCGATGACCAGCTCGTCGAACAACGCGGCCGCGCGGGTGGCGATGTCCACGTGGCCGTTGTGGATCGGATCGAATGTGCCGGGATAGAGGGCGCGAATCATGAAGCTCCTGGTGAATCGGCAAATCGGTAAGTTGGTAGATTGGTAAATTGGTAAATTGGTAGGTCGGAAGGCCGGCGAGCTGGCGGATGTGCATCAGCTCAGGTCGGCGGCGTCGGTCCAGAAGGCCGCGATGCGTTCGGCGAGCGGCCGATGTTCGGCCGCGGCGAGCGCCGGATCGGTCTCGTAGATCTGGCGGGCGGCCGCACGCGCGGCTTCCAGCGTGCGCAGGTCGCTCAGTTGGGCCAATCGCAACGCCGGCAGGCCGCTCTGCCGGGTGCCGAAGAAGTCGCCCGGACCGCGCAGGTCGAGGTCGATCTGCGCCAGGGCGAAGCCGTCGTGATTGGTCTCCAGCGCCTGCAGGCGCTGCACGCTCTCCCCTTCGGCG
Organism: Anaerolineae bacterium; assembly: GCA_034434235.1. Classification (GTDB taxonomy): domain Bacteria; phylum Chloroflexota; class Anaerolineae; order CG2-30-64-16; family CG2-30-64-16; genus CAKZKT01. Next base: position 18,210 of record DAOTZV010000251.1, on the reverse strand, counting down.
GCGTCCGAGAGGAGGATGCAGAAGGACGGATGCTCCCCGCGCCCCACGCGGCCGCGGAACTGATGCAGTTGCGCCAGGCCGAAACGATCGGCGCCTTCGATCAGGATCACCGTCGCGTTGGGCACGTCAATGCCCACTTCGACGACACTGGTGGCCACCAGGATGTCGAGCTCGCCGGCCGCGAAAGCCCGCATCACGCGTTCCTTTTCATCGCTGGGCAACCGGCCATGTAGCAGCCCCACGCGCAGGTCGGGGAAGATGGTGTTTTGCAGCCGGGCGTGCTCTTCGACCGCGGCCTTCGCTTCGCTCCGCTCCGATTCCTCGACCAGCGGATAGATGATGAAGGCCTGGCGGCCGGCCTCGACCTGACGGCGGATGAAGCTGTAGGCGCGCTCGCGCTGGCCGGAAGTGAGCCACTTGGTCTTGACGGGCGTGCGGCCCGCGGGCATCTCGTCAATGATCGAGATGTCCAGGTCGCCGTAGATCGTCAGGGCCAGCGAGCGCGGGATGGGCGTGGCGCTCATCACCAGCATGTGCGGCTGGATCCCTTTGCTGCGCAGGGCCGCGCGCTGTTCCACGCCGAAACGGTGCTGTTCGTCCACCACGGCCACGGCCAGGTCGTGAAAGGCGACGTCCGGCTGGATCAGCGCGTGGGTGCCCACGGCGATGTCAATGCGCCCCGCGGCCAGATCGGCCAGCGCGACTTCGCGTTCGGTCCGGCTGCGGAGGGTATGGCCGGTGAAAAGCGCGATGTTGATCGGTCGGCCGGCGAGCGGATGCGCGAGGCCGGCGAACATGCGACCGAAGGAACGCGCGTGTTGTTCGGCCAGGATCTCGGTGGGGGCCAGGATGGCGCCCTGGGCGCCGTTGGCCACCGCCACCCACAGCGCCGCGGCCGCAACGGCGGTCTTGCCCGAGCCGACATCGCCCTGGAGCAGGCGGCTCATGGGCCGATCGCCGGTCAGGTCGGCCGCGATCTCGGCCAGAGCCCGACGCTGCGCGGCCGTCATGGTGAAGGGCAACGCGGCCAGGAAGGGCGCCAGGATCGCATCGTCGGCCCGCAAGGCCCGGCCGGGCTGGCTGCGGAAGCGCTGCCGCATGGCCAGGACGGCCAGTTGCAGGAGGAAGAACTCGTCGAAGCTCAGCCGGCGCCGGCCGGCCTCGGCCAGGCTCATGTTATCGGGAAAGTGCACCTGTTTCAGCGCCTCGGCGAGCGGCAACAGATCGGCTTGATGGCGAATGTCGGCCGGCAGGATGTCGGGCACGGCGTCGGCCCAGGCCTCCACCGCCTTGCTCATCAGCTCGCGCAGCCAGTGCGCGGTGATCCCCTCGGTGAGGGGGTAGACCGGCACCACGCGGCCGGTGTGGAGCTGCTGGCGGTCGAGCGGCTCGAATTCGGGGTTGCGCATCACAAAGTGGCCGCGATAGCTGTCTATCTTGCCGCTGAACATGTAGGCCTGGCCGGCGCGCAGGCGACGCTCGACATAGGGGTTGAACCACGTCGCTTCGATCTCGCCCGTGCCGTCGCCGACCAGCGCGGTGATCAGGTGGCGCTCTTCGCCGATGAGGCGACGCTTGATGTCCCACACCGTGCCGATCACCGTAACGGTCTCGCCCCAGCGCAGCCGGTCAATGGTGCGCAACTGGCTCAAGTCCTGATAGCGGGTCGGCAACAGGTAGAGGAGATCGAGGATGGTGCGGACACCCAGGCGGGCCAGCTTTTCGGCATAGTGAGGGCCCACTCCCGGCAGGCGCGTGACGGGCGCATGGATGCCGGCCGCGTCGCGCGGCCTGGGGCCGGCGGCTTCTCGCGGGGCTTCGACCGGCATGGCCGCGGCCGGCCGGGGTTGATCCGCCTCTTGCGGGCGAGCTTCTTTCGGGCCGCCGGCCGGCCGCGCGGCGCCGCCTGCGGGGCCGGGCCCGGCCTTCGGGCGACGGGACTCCGCGGCCGCCGGCGTCGCGTCGCGCGCGGGAGATGGCTCGGCCGCGGGCGCGGAATCGGGCCGCGCCGGCTTGGAGAGGGCCGGCAGGCAAGGTTCGTGGTTGCGTTCGCGCGGAGCTTCGCCGGCCGGCGCGCGGGCCGGCGCGGGCGCCTCGGTCGCGGCCGCGCGGTCGGGAGCGGGCATCTCGGCCGCGGGTGGAGTGGCGGGGGCCGCGGCCGGTGTCTCGGCGGCCGTGGCCCCGGTCGGCCGCGGCCGGGCCGGCCGATCGGCCGGCGGCCGGCGCGCCGGCCGGTCGCCGCCGCGTTCTTCGGCTGCGGCCGCGTCGGGCGCGATCTCGCGCACGCGGCGGATGATCTGTTCGACGATCCGCTGGCGGGCGGTCGTGTCTTCGACGGCCGGATAGCCGAGCAGCAGCGCCACGATCTCTTTGATCGCCGGCGCATGCGCATCGGCTGCTTCGGCACGGGCGTCGGCCTCCCAGCGGCCGACGAACTTATCCAGGCCACCGATGACCGCCTTGTTGCGGTAGCCCTGCTTGCGTTCCAGGGCCAGCATCCTGAGGAGCCGGAGGAACGCGTCGCTCATCGGGTCCCCTCGTAGACCATGACGCCGAGCGCCTTCGGCCCGATGTGAACGGCCAGCGACGGGCCGTAGCCGATGACCGGAAATTCGCGGTCGGGGTAGGCCAGCTCCAGGCGCTCCAGCAACTGGGCCGCCTCGTCTTCCATGTCGTGCTGGATCAGATACATCTGCTCGATGCGCGCGAACTCGATGATGAAGTCATACAGCTTGTCAATGGCGCGCTGATAGGTGCGCACCTTTTCGACGGGCAGGAAGTCGCCGTCTTCCATGGTCGCCAGCGGCTTGACCCCCAGCATGGTGCCCAGGAGCGTCTGCGCGGGGCCCAGCCGCCCCCATGCCTCCAGGTATTCCAGGCTATCCGAGAAGAAGAGCGCGTAGATGTGCGGGATCATCCCGCGCACGATGCGCACGATCTCGGGCAGGTCGGCGCCGGCTGCGGCGGCCTCGGCGGCCGCTTCGACGATCAGGCCCAGGCCCACCGAAGTGGTCTGCGTATCCAGGACGACGATCCGTTGCCGGCCGGCAAAGCTCTGAGCGGCCTGGCGCACGATCTCGGAGACATCGTTGAGCGCCGCCGAGGTGTGGAGGCAGGCGATCTTGTCCGCGGTCTGGCCGAGGCGCTCGAATAGCCGCCGCACCTGGCTCACCTTCGGCGCTTCGACCGCCACGGACCTGGAGTCTTGCGCCATCTTGCGCAGAAACGGCTCATCTATCCCGTGCGCGCGTTCGGGATAACTTTGATTGCCGTTGCGCACGATCAACGGCACGATTTCGATGCCCAGTTCGGTCAGGCGACCGGGATCGGGCAGGTAGACGCTGCTATCGGTGACGATCTTAACTGGTGCCACAATGACCTCAAAGACGTCGCGCGGGCCAACCTTCTATTCGGCCGAGATGATGTAATGATAAAACGGCTGGCCGCCTTCAATGATTTCGATTTCCTGGTTCGGATAGAGCTCGCTTAACCGGCTTTTCAGCTCCTGCGCCTCACCGGCCGTGACCGTGTCGCCGTAGTAGAGGGTGATGATCTCGAGCTCGTCGGCGCGCATCTGGCGCAACAGCTCTTCCACCACCGCGGCGCTGTCGGCGCCCTTGGCGGTCAGACGGTCGTTGAGCAGGCCGATGATGTCGCCGGCGCGCACCTCGATGCCGTCGAAGCGCGCATCCTGCACCGCCACCGTCACCTCGCCGGTCTGTACCTGGTCGAGGGCCGCGGTCATGGCCTGGACGTTGCGCTCCAGGTCGGCGTGCGGGTTCAACGCCAGCAGCGCGCTGATGCCTTGGGGCACGCTCTTGCTGGGCACCACCGCCACCGTCTTATCTTCGACGAGGGAGGTGGCCTGTTGCGCGGCCATGATGATGTTGCCGTTGTTGGGCAGGATGATCACCTGGTCGGCGGGCAACTGGCGGATGGCCGTATAGAGCTCCTGGGTGCTGGGATTCATGGTCTGGCCGCCCGAAACGACCGCGTGCGCGCCCAGGCTCTTGAAGACCTCGGCCAGGCCCTTGCCCGGCGCCACCACGATGATCCCCGGCCCCTCGATGGAGGGAGGCGTCTCGGCCGATTGAGCGGCCGGCACCGGCGCGGCGGCGGCCGGCGCCGCGGGGGCCGACACGAAGCGCGGCGGGGTCGGGTCGTAGCCGGGGGGCATGGCCGGGATGTGCATGTCATCCATGTTCTCGACCACCACATCGGTGACGAAGCCCAGGCCCACGGCATAGCTGAGCGGCACGCCGGGGTTGGTCACGTGCACGTGCACCTTGACCAGGTTTTCGTCCCCTTCCACCAGCGGACAATCGCCCATGGCCGAGATCGCGGCCCGGATCGCCTCTACATCGAGGTTGCGGCCCTCCAGCAGGAACTGGACGTCGAAGCCGTAGACCAGGGGCGGGATCTCGCGATGCCCCTTGACCGGCCGGCCGGCGGCGGCCGGCGCGGCAACGGCGGCCGGCGCGGCGATGGCCTCTCCGCGCAGATGCCGATACATGCCCTCGAGGATGTAAAACAGCCCTTTGCCGCCGCTATCCACCTTGCCGGCCTGGGCAAGCACCGGCAACAGGTTGGGCGTGTTGGCCACGGCCGCATCCGCGGCAACGACCGCGCGGCCCAAGACGAAGGTCAGGTCGGGATTGTCCTGGGCGGCCGCCTCGGCGGCGGCGGCCGCCTCCCGCACCACGGTCAGGATGGTGCCCTCGACCGGCCGGTTCACGCCCTTGTAGGCGATGCGGCTCCCTTCGGCCAGGGCCGCGGCAAAGCGCGGCCCGGTGAGGGTGGACTGGTCGTCGAGGCTACGGGCAATGCCGCGCAGGATCTGCGAGAGAATGACGCCCGAATTGCCGCGCGCGCCCATCAGCGCGCCGTGGGCCGCCGCCCGCGCCACCTGGCCCAGGGTGGTGGCCAACGTATTGGCCACCTCTTGCAGCGCGGACTTCATCGTCAACAGCATGTTCGTGCCGGTATCGCCGTCGGGCACCGGAAAGACGTTCAGTGCGTTGACGATGCCGTGATGGGAGTCGAGCCATTCCAGGCCGGCGCGCAACAGCTCATGGAACCCCGCGCCGTCCACCCCGGCCGTCGAAGCGGCCGCCAGAGCCGGACTTCCCGTTGGCCGGGACGCCGACATGGTGGTCATGTGTGCCGTAGGGCTGTCGGATGTTGCCAAACCAGCTCCTCCACCAGATTCGTAATCGTGTTACTCTGTTTCGCTCAGCATGCGCAGTCCCTGCACATGCACGTTGACCTCAGCAACGGGAATGCCGAGCACCTGTTCCAGCGTGTACTTGACGTTGTTCATCACGCCGTGGGCGACTTCCGAGATGCGCGTTCCGTACTGGACGATCACGTACAGATCGAGCACGACCGCGCCCTCGCGCATCCGCACATCCACTCCGCGGCCCCAACGGTCGGGTTGCAGCAGGTCGGCCAGGCCGCCGATGAGGTTCTTGCTGGCAACGCCGACGACGCCATAACAGCGGAGCACCGCATCGCCGGCCACCGTTGCGATGGCGCGCGGCGATATTTCGATACGACCAGGTCGCTTTGTCTCCGTCATACAGTCTCCTCCGTTGGCCGACCACAAGCCGGATCAAAAACGGCATATCCGGGTTTGCGCAAAACGTCCCTTTGTGCTAATATCATGAGCGATGAGGCCGGGCCTCGATGGCCCGGTCGTCCGTTTCTATGCGGATATCGTGCACTCGGGGGTAATCCAATGGCCAGATGTGAAGTTTGCGGCAAGGGGCCACAGTTCGGGCATAACGTCAGCCACTCCATGCGGCACACCAAGCGTCGCTGGAACGTCAATCTGCAGCGTGCGCGGTTGCCGGAAATCGGCAGCCCCAAGCGCGTGTACATTTGTGCAAAGTGCCTGAAAGCCCGGCAGAAATCGGCGTGAGACCGCCGTCTCTCCTTGGGCGATCGGCCGGCAGCCATCACTGCCGGCCGATTGCTTTTAACCGGGCTGCGCGCTCTGCGTTGCGGCCACCGCGGCGCGCAATTCGCGCAATCCCGCGGCCACTCCCCCCGGATGCTGAAAAACGCTCGTTCCGGCCACCAGCACGGTGGCGCCGGCCTCCACGACCTGTCGCGCGGTGCGAATATCTATGCCGCCATCCACTTCGATGTCGGGCCGCGTCGCCGGATCGGTCAACTCGTCCAACATGGCGGCCAGCCGGCCGATCTTGGCCGTCATGGTCGGAATGTAGCTCTGGCCGCCGAAGCCCGGGTTGACCGTCATCACCAGCACCTGGTCCACATACGGCAGGATCTCGCGCACGCTTTCGAGCGAAGTCGCCGGATTGAGCGTGACGCCCGGCCTCACCCCCAGATCGCGGATCGCCTGGATCGTGCGATGGAGGTGCGGGCAGGTCTCCACGTGCACGGTGAGGATGCTGGCGCCGGCCCCCGCGAAGACGGCCAGATAGCGCTCGGGCGCCTCGATCATCAGGTGCACGTCGAGCGGCAACGTCGTCGCCCGGCGCAGTGCGGCCACGACCGGCGGCCCGACGGTGATGTTCGGTACGAAGTGCCCATCCATGACGTCCACATGGATGTAGTCCGCGCCGCCGGCTTCGGCGGCCCGCACGGCCGCGCCCAGCTCGGCGAAATCGGCGGCCAGGATGGACGGCGCGATCTTGATCAAACCCCGCTCCTACGCGTCACGTGCAACGCAAGAGACGCGCGTTGCACGTGTTCTTTCCGCTGCTCGGCGGGCCAAACGCCACGCGTTCGGCCCGGCAGATGTGCGCAATGATACAACGAATTCGGGAAAAAGGCAAAGGCATTTCACCCGCTCATCCGCCGGCGCAACTGGCCGCAGCCGGCGTCTATGTCCAGCCCGCGGCGCAGGCGCACGGTGGCCGCGATGCCCCGGCTTTCCAGGATCTGGCGGAACTGATCGGCCGCTTCGACGGTAGATGGCTGATAGGGCGAACCGGCGACCGGGTTCAACGGGATCAGGTTGACGTGACACAAGAGGCCCCTGAGCAACGAGGCGAGCTCGCGCGCGTGGGCCGGCGTATCGTTGATGCCCCGCATCAGGGCATACTCGAAGGTGACACGCCGCCGGGTGCGGCCGACATAATCGCGCACGGCCGCCATCACCTCCGCGATGGGGTAGCGATGGTTGATCGGCACCAGTTGCGTGCGCAGCTCGTCGTTGGCCGCGTGCAGGCTCACGGCCAGGTTGATCTGCAACGGCTCTTCGGCCATCTTGCGGATGCCGTGCGGCAGGCCGACGGTGGAGACCGTGATGTGCCGCGCGCCGAGGCCGAAGCCCGCGGGATCGGTGATGATCCGCAGCGCGGCCCAGGTGCGCTCGTAGTTGGCGAACGGCTCGCCCATGCCCATGACGACGATGTTGGTGAGGCGTCCACCGGCCGCCGATGATGGACCGTTGGCGGACGAAGGACGGCCGTTGGCCGGGGAAGCGACATCGCCTCCTGCATGGGGCCGATCGGCAGCGGCCAGCCAGCGAGCGGCCGCCAGCACCTGCGCCACGATCTCGCCGGCGGTCAGGTTGCGTGCCAGGCCCGACTGGCCCGTGGCACAGAAGACGCACCCCATCGCACAGCCGGCCTGCGTGCTGATGCACACGGTGCGGCGCTCGTCGTAGAGCATCAGGACCGTCTCGATGGTCACGCCGTCGGGCAGGCGGAAAAGCCATTTGACCGTCTGGCGATCCTGCGAGCGCTGTTCGGCCGCGACGGTGAGCGGATTGATGGGGCCAAGGGCCGCCAGCCGCTCCCGCAGCTCCTTGGGGAGGTTCGTCATCTCGGTCGGATCGGCGACCAGCTTTTTGTAGATCCAGGTCCAGATCTGCTCGGCCCGATAGCGCGGCGCACCCCAGGCGGCCAGCCGGGCGATCAGCTCGGCCTGCGACAGATCGAGGAGCGAGGCAGGTTGAGTATTGGTCATCGCGGAGCCCTCTCTATTGAATCGCCTTCATCATAGCACCTGGAGGGCGCCTACGTCAAGACCTTTTGGCCGGCAGGGGCCGTCAGGCGCGCGTTTTCGGCTTTTATGTGACGATGGTATAATTAGCCGGTAATCCATTGACCGGAGACAATGTGTGGCAAACCTGAGACCGTATCCTTTTACCGCCATCGTCGGCCAGGAGCGCATGAAACGCGCCCTGATCTTGAACGCGATCAGCAACGCCATCGGCGGGGTGCTCATCCGCGGAGAGCGCGGCACGGCCAAGTCCACGGCCGCGCGCGCCCTGGCCGCTCTGTTGCCTGAAATCGAAGTCGTGGCCGATTGCCCGTTCAGTTGCGATCCCAGCGGCCTCGACTCGCTGTGCGATAATTGCCGGGACCGCCTGGCGCGCGGAGAAAAGCTGCCGGTTGCGCGGCGGCGCACCCGCTTCGTGGACCTGCCCGTCAGCGCCACCGAAGATCGGGTGGTGGGCACCCTCGACATCGAGAAGGCGATCCAGCAGGGCGAACGCCGCTTCGAGCCGGGCGTGTTGGCCGCGGCCAATCGCGGCCTGCTCTACGTGGATGAAGTCAACCTGCTCGATGATCATGTCGTAGACCTGCTCCTCGACTCGGCCGCCATGGGGGTCAACGTGGTCGAGCGCGAGGGGATCAGCTTCAGCCATCCGGCCCGCTTCATCCTGGTGGGCACAATGAACCCCGAGGAGGGCGACCTGCGGCCGCAGCTCCTCGACCGTTTCGCCCTCTGCGTGGACATGCACGGCCTGCACGACCCGCGCCAGCGCGTGGCGATCATCGAGCGCCGCGTCGCCTACGAGAGCGATCCCGAAGGCTTCTATCAGGAGTGGCAGCCGCGCGAAGAGCAGCTCTCGCGCGAGATCGCGGCCGCGCGCGAGAGACTGCCGCACGTGACCTATACCCAGCGCGATCTGTTCACCATCGCGCAGTTGACGGCCTCGTTCAAGGTGGACGGCCACCGCGCCGATATCGTGATCCTCAAGACCGCGCTCGCCCATGCCGCGTGGCAGGGCCGGCTGGCCATCCAGGAGCAGGACATCCTGTTGGCCGCGGAGCTGGCGCTGCCGCACCGTCTCAAGCGCCAGCCGTTCGAGGAAGCGGTGCTCGACACCGGCCAGCTCGAGGACCGGCTCAAGAAGGCGCGCGCCGAGGCGCCCCCCGAAGCCGCGCTGTCCGCGCCGTCCGGCTCCGCCCAGACCACGGCCGGCGAAAAAAAAGCGATGGGCCGCTAACGGAGCAGCCGGAGACGGCTGTTTCGGCTAGCGGCACCCCGCCCGAAGATGCGCCGGCCCGGGCCGCCGGCAGCGGACCGCAGCCGGTCCGACCGGTCAAGATCGGCGCCGATTTCCAGGCCAAGCGGCTCGACACGCCCCTGGACAAGCTGACGCGCAAAGCGGCCGGCAAGCGCAGCGTCACGCTCACGCAACGCAAGCGCGGTCGCTACATCCGCGCCCGGCCCATGCAGGGCCGGCCCGACGACCTGGCGTTCGACGCCACCATCCGCACGGCCGCGCCCTATCAGCGCCGGCGCCAGGCCGAGCGGGCCGAACGCAAGGTGGCGTTCGTGGTCAAGCGCCACGATTTCCAAAAGAAGGTGCGCGTGCGCCGGGCCGCCAACCTGGTGCTCTTCGTGGTGGATGCCTCGTGGAGCATGGCCGCGGCCGAGCGCATGGAGGCCACCAAGGGCGCGATCATCTCGCTGTTGCACGACGCCTATCAGCGCCGCGACCAGGTAGGGCTGGTCGTGTTCCAGCGCGAAGAAGCGCGCGTGGTGCTCCCGCCGACCTCGAGCGTCGAGCTGGCCCAGCGCGCGCTGAAGGAGATCCCCGTCGGCGGCAAGACGCCCCTCTCGGCCGGACTGCTGGCCGCCTATCGCGTGTGCATGTTGGCCCAGCGCCGCGATCCCGAGACCAAGCCCCTCATCATCATCCTGACCGACGGCGCGGGCAACGTGAGCGTCACCGGCCTGCCGCCGCAGGAAGAAGCGGCCCGCATGGCCCACATGATCCACGATAGCCACCTGCGCACCATCGTGGTGAACATGGAGCATCCGGCGTTCGACCGCGGCCTGGCGCAACAGCTCGCCGACGCGCTCGGCGGCCCCTGCTACACCCTGCCCGAGCTGAAGGCCGACGCACTGGTCAAGACGGTCAAGGCCGAGCTGAACGCCACCGCGTCGGGCGCCAGCCGGGGCGAGGGGGTGATGCCATGACCGAGGAGACCGCGCCGCTGGCGCTGGAAGCGGCACCGCTCGCCCTCGACGCGACGCGGCGTCTTTCGCGCGCCGGCCGCCAGCGGCTGGCCGACGCCGCGCTCCTGGTCGTCACCGCGATCTGGGGCGGCACCTTCGTGATGGTGAAGGATGCGGTCGCATCCTATCCCGTGTTCAGCTTCCTGGCGATTCGCTTCGCCATCGCGGCAATCGCCCTGTTGCCGTTCGTCTATTGGCGTCGCCGACAACGCGGGAACCGACGGTTTGCTCTGTCCGGCCGCGGCTCGCGGCGGCCGGCGGCGTTCGCCCTCGCGGCCGGGGGGCTCGGCCTGGCGCTCTTTGCCGGCTACGCGTTTCAGACGGCCGGCCTGAGCCTGACGACGCCGGCCAAGGCCGGCTTCATCACCGGCCTGTCGGTGGTGATCGTCCCGGCCGTTTCGACGGTGTTGGGCCGGCCGGGCCAGGGCGCCGGCCGGTCGGCATGGCTGGGAGTGGGATTGGCCACCGCGGGGTTGGCGTTCCTGTCGCTCCAAGAAGGGCTGACCATCGCGGCCGGCGACCTGTTGGTGTTCGGCTGCGCGGTTGCCTTTGCCGTCCACATCCTGTTGACCGGCCGTCTTTCGCCCCGGCACGATCCGGTGTTGTTGACGTTCGGCCAGGTGATCGTGGTAGCCGCATGCAGCGCGCTGACCGCGCTCCTCTTCGAAGCACGGCCGCCGCTCTCCGGCTCCGTGCTGTTCGCCGCGACCTTCACGGCCGTGCTGGCCACCGCGCTCGCATTCGGCGTGCAGACGGTGGCCCAGCGCTTCACCCATGCCACCCATACCGCCCTGATCTTCGCCGCGGAACCGGTCTTCGCGGGGCTGTTCAGCTTCCTGCTCATCGGCGAGCTGCTCAGTCCACGACAGTTAGCGGGTTGCGGCCTGATCCTGGCGGGGATGCTCGTCTCGGAGCTGCGCCGCGGATGAAAGCCCGTTTGCCGGCCCTTGCCCTGGCGCTGCTCCTGCTGCTGATCTGCCTGGGGGTTCCCCTGGCGCTCGGCGGCGGAGCGGCGCTCGAGCTGCGCCGCGATCCGACGCGCTGCTACTTCGCCGCGGAGCCGATCTGGAACCTGTGTCGGCAATGGGTGCCGGCGCCGAACGCGCCGGCCGCCGCCCCGAAGCCGCGCGCGTCGCGCTACATCAAGGGCATTTACGTCTCGTACCACGCGCTCGGCAGCGCGGAGCACATGGCCCGCGTCAAAGAGCTGCTGCAAACGACCGAGCTGAACGCGGTGGTGATGGACGTGAAGGGCGATCGCAGCTACCTGGCCTATCCGACGCAGGTGACGCTGGCGCGCGAGATCGGCGCGGCCGGCCGGCCGACAGTGAACGATTGGGCCGCGTTCATGCAGTGGTTCAAGGAGCACGACATCTACACCATCGGCCGGATCGTCGTCTTCAAGGACGATCTGCTGGCGGCCGGCCATCCCGAATGGGCCGTGCGCGACGCAGGAACCGGCGGGACCTGGAAGGACGGCGAGGGGCTGGGCTGGGGCGATCCCCATCTCCGGCCGGTGCAAGATTACAACATCGCGCTCGCGGTCGAAGCGGCGCGGCTGGGCTTCGACGAGATCCAGTTCGACTACGTGCGTTTCCCTTCGGACGGCGCGGTGGGCCGGGCCGTCTTCGCCGGGCCGAACACCGCCGCAAACCGCGTCGCGGCCATCGCCGGCTTCCTGGCCCGGGCCAGAGAGGCGCTCGCGCCGGCCGGCGTCAAGGTGAGCGCCGACATCTTCGGCTACACCGCCTGGCAAACCGACGACCTGGGGATCGGCCAGGTGATCGAGGCGATGGCGCCCTACCTGGACGTGCTCTCGCCGATGGTGTACCCCTCGACCTTCAACACCGGCCTGCCGAACGACGGCGGGGCCTACGCCAACGCGATCGCCTTCCCCTACGAAATCGTCCACAAGAGCGTCCGCCGGGCGGTGGTGCGCGGCCGCACGGCCAACCCTCGCCTGGAGGTCCGTCCCTGGCTGCAGGATTTCCCCGACTACGCGTTCGACCGCCGCACCTATTCGGCCGACGAGATCCGGGCCCAGATGAAGGGCGCCCGCGAGGCCGGTGCGCGCGGCTGGTTGCTCTGGGATCCGGCCGTGAGGTATACGGCCGCCGCGCTCGTCTCCGCGCAGCCGACCTATCCGGCCAACGCGAACGGCTTCGTGCCGGTGTTGCGCTACCGCGAGATCGGCCGGCCGGCCGGACCCGGCCAACGTACACCGGAGGCTTTGCGTGCGGATCTGGAACGGCTGTTGGCCGCCGGATATTACCCCGTCACGGTGCGCGGACTGGTAGACGAGCGACTGAGCATGGTGCCGGCGGGCAAACGGCCGGTCGTCCTGACGTTCGACGGCGCGACCCCCGGCCAGTTTCGGCTGCGGGACGATGGATCGGTGGATCCCGACTCGGCGGTCGGCATCCTGAAGGCCTTCCACGATGCGCATCCGGCCGACTGGCCGCTGGCCGCCACCTTCTTCGTCCCGGCCGACGGCGAGGAGCCCGGCGTGGAGGTGTTCGGCCAGCCGGCATCGGCGCGGGCCAAACTCAGCGCGCTGCTGGCGTGGGGGATGGAGGTGGGCAGCTACGCCGCGACCGGCGATCTGTCGAGGAAGAGCGCCGAAGATGTCCAACGCGAGCTGGGCCGCGGCCAGGCGCTGTTGGAACGCTGGTTGCCCGGCCAGCGCATCTCTTCCCTGGCCCTGTCCGAGGCCGCGGCGCCGGCCGATCGGCGGTTGCTGGCGCAAGGCGAGCACGCCGGCATGAGGTACGAGTACACCGCGGCCGTCGGCCTGGGCGCAGGACTGGCGCCGTCGCCCCAGACGCCGCGCTTCGATCCGCATCGCATCCCCCGGATCGAGGCGACCGACGTGGCGCTGGATTACTGGCTGGCGGTGCTGGAGCGGCCGGGGATGGCGTATGCGTCGGCCGGAGAATGAGGGCTACCCCATCACGATCCGCAGCGCTTCTTCCAGGCTCGAGCAATAGAAATCGCACAGCGCCCGCGTCCCGCTCTCGACGATGTTGCCGCCGGCCATCCCCATCGTCGGAAAGCCGGCCAGTCGGATGGCGCACACCCCGGCGCCGCTGTCCTCGATGCCGATGACCGAGTTGCGCGCGGCGAACGGGATGCCCAGCCCCACGCGCGCGGCCTCCGCGTAGAGCCACGGGTGCGGCTTGGGCGATAGCTCGCCCAGGGTGCCCACCTCGCCGCGGCGCAACGGAAAGCCGGCGGTGATGATCGCATCGTAGAACTCGGCCGGATCGCCCAGGTGCATGGCCCGAAACGCGGCCACGATCTCCGGATACGCCTTCTCGTACAGGCCCGACGTCACCAGCGCAATCCTGATCCCGGCCGCCTTGAGCGCCAGGAGGAACTCCTTCAGGCCCGGCGCGGGCACAAATGCATCGGCCCGGCCGCGGCCCTCCAGGATCGCCCGCATCTCGCGCCGCGCATGCTCGAAGTAGAGCGTCCGCGCCGCCTCGACCGTGCGGTCGGGGCAATACTTGCGGATGCAATATGCCAGGTGTTCGGAGACGCTGTGGCCCGAGACGAAGGGGAGGTCGGCTTCTTCCAGCGTGAAGCGAGGATTCCCCAACAGGCTCGCGGTGGTCTGCTCGATGATCCAGATCCAGAAACGTTCGCTGCGCACGCTGGTGCCGTCCAGGTCCATCAGCACCGCGCGGACGGGTCGCTCCAGCGCCACCGGATGCACCGGATAGTAGGCCGGATAGCCCAGCGCCGAATGGACATACGCCAGCGTGTGATCGGCGAACGCGATGAACTCGACCTTGCCGTCGCCGGTGGCCGTCACCGAAACCACGCCGTCGGCGCCGGGCCGGAAGCGACCATCGCTGCACGCGACCAGCGGCTTCAGGCCGCTCTCCGGCCCGAAGCGCCCCAGGTCGGGGATGACGATCTCCATGCCATCTCCTGGCTTCACGCGATGTGCCGGGGCGCACGCCGTGCGCCCCTACGTTCCGCGCACTTCCCCGGCGGCCGGCGCCGACGCGCAGATGAAGCCTTCGCCCGGCAGGCCGGTAGCGGCCCGATAGCGCGCCGTGACCTGCGCCAGCACCTCCGCCTCGCGGCCAGCTTCGACCAGCGCCACGACGCAGCCGCCCCAGCCGGCGCCCGTCACCCGCGCGCCGGGCACCCCGTCGCATTCCCGGCAGAGCGCCGCCAGCGTGTCCACCTCGGGACAGCTCGCCTCGTAATCGCGGCTCATGCTCTCGTGCGCGGCGTTCATCAGCGCGCCGAAGCGGCGCACATCGCCGGCCGCCAGCGCGGCCTCGCTCGCCAACACGCGCGCGTTCTCGGTGATCACATGCCGACAGCGCCGGCGCACCCGAAACACCTGATCTGCGTCCAGGCGATAATCGGCGAACATGGCCGCCAGGGCGTCGTCGAGCACGCCCTGGGCGGCCAACGCCTGGCGCGTGGTCGCTTCGGGCAACAGCTCGTCGAGCAGCGCCAAAACCGCTTCTTCCGAGAGGCCCAACGCCTCGGCCGACACATCGCGCAGATGGGTGATGCCCGGCGAGACGCGGCGCAACAGCGCCACGCCGATCCGACATTCGGCCACCCGCACGTTGTAGAGCGATTTCGTCTTCTCCCGGCGCACGGCGCTGTTGAAGATGAGCACTTTGTACCCGGCCGGCAGCGGCACATGGCGCATCTCGTAACGCACCTCGCCGGGCCGTTCCCCCGGCCGGGGCCGACAATCGAGCAACAACGCCCGGTCGCGCTCGGCCAGGAGCGAGATGAACTGATCCATGATCCCCCCGCGCGTGCCGACGTACCACTCGGCTTCGCTGCACAGCCGGGCCAACGCCAGCTTCGGCAGATCGAGGCCGTTCAGCCCGGCGAAGGCCAGCGCCGCCGCCACCGTCAGTGCGGACGAGGAGCTGAGCCCGGCCGCCTGCGGCACGCCCCAGGGCGGCCGGCCGGAGACGACGATGTCGGCCCCGCGCAGCTCCCGGCCGCCGGCCGCCTGCCAGATGGCCTGGGCCGCGGCCTGGACGTAGTTCGCCCAATCGCCGAGCGGCCTGGGCGGGATCTGCGGGCCGATCTCGAACGCGCGCGGGGGAAAGCGCTCCGGCTCGAGGTTCCACAGGTTCACCGTGCGGTCGCTGCGCGGCCGCGCCGCCAGCAGCACATCCTTGTCGAGCGCCATCGGCATCACGTAGCCGTGGTTGTAGTCGGTGTGTTCGCCGATCAGGTTCACGCGGCCCGGTGCGCGGAAGAAGCGCGCCTCGCCCGGCCCCGCGTGTGCGCGCAGCGCGGCGAGCGCCTCCTGGTAGCGGGCCAGTTGCCCGGCCAGCTCCGCCTCGCCGTAGATCGGCGCCAGGCCACGCGCCAGCTCTGCTTCGTTCATGCGTAGACCCCCTCCTTGCGCCACACGTCCAACATCAGCTCGTAGCGCGCCAGCCGCATCCCCGTGTAGATGCAGTTGCTGGTGGAGAAGATATAGCCGCCGCCGGGCATGCCGCTGCGCAGCGCGTAGCGCGCCGAGGCGATCACCTCTTCATCGGTGCCGGTGTCCAACATGCCGCAGTTGACGTTGCCGATCAGGCAGAGCCGGTCGCCGTAGCGCCGCTTGATCTCCGCGATGTCCACGCCGGCCTGCGGGTCGAGCGAGTGGAGCGCGTGCGGGTTGGCTTGCACCAGTTGATCCACGATCGGCATGATGTTGCCGTCGGTATGTTTGATGACGTAGAAGCCCATCTCGCGATAGCCCTGGATCAGCCGCGCCAGGTAAGGCGTCACGAACTCGGCGAAGCGCCGCGGGCTGAGGAAGGGGCCGGTGTTCAGGCAATAGTCCGCGCAGAGCGCGAAGCCGTCGAGCCCCAGCCCCCTTTGATCCGCGTGCTTGCGATAGCGTTCGCCGCGCTCGAGCGCCCGATCCACCATCTGTTGCGCCTCGGCCTTCACCTTCTCCGGCTCATCCACCAGGCGATAGGCGAACGCGGCCATGTGGTCGCCATCGGGGATGCTGAAGGTGGCGTCGCCGTGGCGCATGATGAAGTAGCGGTCGCCGGTCTTCTCGCGGATCAGGTCCACCAGGCGGATCGTCTCTTCAACCCGGTCGGGGTTGGGGTGGATGAAGATGGCGTCGTGCTCGTAGCGCTCGGCGGTCATGATATAGATGTCGGCCATGTCGCGGCGGTGCAGCTCGCGTTCCTTCTCCTCCATCTGATCCCACTGGGCGTAATTGCGGTGCGAAGGGTGCACGCGGCCGAAGGCCTCCATCGTCAGAAAGAAGACGAGTTCGAAGTGCGGCACGCGCTGGCCGGAGATCGGCGGCCGGCGCTCCAGGGCATGGATGAAACGTTCGCGCGGTTGCATGGAGACTCCATTTTATGTCAATTTGATGACTCGCCCCGCGGCCGCCCGCGTCAGCCGATCGTGCACGGCGAGGCCCAATCCGCGGCGGCCGAAATCGCGGGCCAGGATCACATCTACCCCCTGCATGTCCAGGTTGCGGAGGGCGGCGAACAGATTGCGGGCAACCAGGGCCAGATCCGCGGCCGGCCCGACGCTCTGGAGCGTCAGCGGCGCGTCGGCCAGGGCCGCGAGATCTTCATCGGCCACCAGTGCGGCGACGCGGCGGCCAACCTGGGCCGCCTCTCGGGCATATTGGCGCATGGCGGCGAGCACGCGCTCGCGCGGCCCGGTGAAGAGCCACAGCTCCGCGCGCGGCGCGTAATGGCGATCCAACAGGCCGGGCGAAGCAAGCGCCCCCGCTTCGCGTGCTTCGCGTTCCAGGGTGGCCACCCGCCCCAATTCGACCTCCAGTGCCTCGCGCGTCACCCCGCCCGGCCGCAAAATGGTGGGCGGGTCGCGCGTCAGGTCCAGGACGGTGGACTCCACGCCCACTGCGGTGGGGCCGCCGTCGAGCAGCAGGTCGAAGCGGCCGGCCAGGTCGTCCAGCACGTGCTGCGCGGTGGTCGGGCTGGGTTCGCCGAAGCGGTTGGCGCTGGGCGCGGCGATCGGGGTGGCCGCGGCCCGGATCAGGGCCAGGGCCACCGGATGGGCCGGGCACCGCACGGCGACCGTGGGGCCGCCGGCCGTGACGATCAACGGCACGATGTCGGCGCGAGGCAAGACCAGGGTCAGCGGTCCGGGCCAGAAATGCGCGGCCAACCGTTGCGCCATCTCCGGCACTTCGCGCGCCACCCGCGACAGGTCGGCGGCTTCGGCCACGTGCACGATCAGTGGATCGTGCGCCGGCCGGCCCTTGGCGCTGAAGATGCGCGCGACCGCGTCCGGGTTCAGCGCGTCGGCGCCCAGGCCGTATACGGTTTCGGTGGGGAACGCCACCAGCCCTCCGCGGCGGATCACTTCGGCGGCCCGGCCGATGGCTTCGGCCGCCGGCTGATCCGGATCGACGCGCAGGACGTGGGTCTGCATAGCGGGATTCACTCCGTTCATCGCTCCTGTCCGTGGCCGGCGCGCGCCGGCGATTGAAATCGCAGCTAACGGGCCACGGGCCGGGCGTCCCTCTCCAGGGACGCCCTCGCGCGTACAGCGGCCGGTCGGCGCAGGCCGACCTCGCGGCCCACCGCCCCTTCGCCCCGAATTCATTCGGCGGCACCGCGCGCCGGCGATTGAAATCGCAGCTAATGGGCCGTTGGCCGGGCGTCCCTCTCCAGGGACGCCCTCGCGCGTGCAGCGGCCGGTCGGCGCAGGCCGACCTCGCGGCCCATTGCCCCTTCGCCCCGAATTCATTCGGCGGCACCGCGCGCCGGCGATTGAAATCGCAGCTAACGGGCCACGGGCCGGGCGTCCCTCTCCAGGGACGCCCTCGCATGTGCAGCGGCCGGTCGGCGCAGGCCGACCTCGCGGCCCACCGCCCCTTCGCCCCGAATTCATTCGGCGGCACCGCGCGCTCTCCAAGGACGCCCTCGCGCATGCAGCGGCCGGTCGGCGCAGGCCGACCTCGCGGCCCACCGCCCCTTCGCCCCGAATTCATTCGGC
>DAOTZV010000250.1:0-14224 GCA_034434235.1 Anaerolineae bacterium | reverse complement strand
CCTCACCCCCCGTTCCCCCCCATCTTGGGGGGTCAGGGGGGCTGGAGCCAGGGGCGGCGAGGGAGCCATCCGGGCCGCCGCGCGGTCGGTGGCGGTCGCAACCCTACGTCCTGGCCGACGGACAAACCGGCCGGCTGCTCGTGGTGAACGATCTGGCCGGCGACGACGGCCCCGCGGCAATTCCGGCCGAGATTGCGATCCCGCTCGACCTCCCCGGCTGGTACGCCATCTGGATCGGCGTCCCGCGGCTCGACCTGCGGCCGGTGCTCTGGCAGGCGCTCGATGGCGTGGACGTGGCCCTGGACGGCGATCCGGCCTTCGTCCACGTGTTTCCCGAACGGGGCACGCGGCACGGCCGGTCGATGGGGCCATTGGACGTCGAGGTCATGTGCTACTGGACCTGCGCCCGCCTGGACGGTCGGACGCTGCACCTGCGCGTGCCCTACGGTACGTTCTGTTCGCAGCCGTGGGGCCTGGTGCGCGGCTCGATCTCCGCGCTGCGCCTGGTTCGGTTGAGCGACGCGCAGGTCGCCGCGTATCAACAGGACGCGGCCGATCCCGACCACAAGCGGGTCCTCTTCTTCCACGACGGCTATAGCCCCTACTGGCAGGCCGGCGTCCCCGGCGGCGATATCGAAGCCCGCTATCCACAGACCTTTCGCGACAGCGACGTGCGGGCGATCATCCTTCAGGCGCCCGCGACGGCCGTGACCAACTGGCCGAGTCGGACGGCCGGCCTGGTCGGCGAGGCGGTCCGGCCCGACCAATGGCCCCTCTTGCGTCGCGGCGACCGCCGCGCGTACGACTATCTGCGCTGGGCGTGCGCCAACGGCCGGGAGGGAATGCGCGTGATGGCCGCCGCGTGCCGCGCGGCCGGCATGGAGTTTCACGCTGGCCTGCGCATGAACCTCTTCTTCACGAACGGCCCGCTCGGCCGGGCGGTCGAGGAATTCTTCAACGGCCGGCCCTGGCTGGAGCATCCCGAATGGCGCAAGCCGGGCCGGCCGCAATGGGATTACGTCCTGCCGGGCCCGCGGCGCTTCGTCGCCGACCTGCTGGTCGAGCTGGCGAGCGCCTACGACGTAGACGGCATCAACCTGGACTTCACGCGCTGGCCGCCCGTGGCCGATCCGGAGCGCCACGGCTGCGACGTTTTGACGAGCTTCCTGGCCGAGATCCGCGGCGCGCTGGATGGCGCGGCGCGGGCCAGGGGGCGGCGCATCGGCCTCAGCGCCAGCGTGGTGGACGGCTATCACGCCTTCAGCGACCTGGCCGGGCAGCGGATTGACCTGGAGGCGTGGCTGGCGAGCGGCGCGCTTGACTTCATCTGCGTCCAGGCGTGGGACATGGCGCCCTACGCGGCGCTGGCGCGGCGCTACGGCGTGCCGCTCTACGCGATCCTGGATCAGGAATCGGTGGACGAGCCGCGAGGCAAGCGCTTCGATCCGGCCTGGCGCCAGCCGACGCGGCCCGATGAAGATCCCGTGCCCGGCGAAGAGCTCGACGCGGCGCCGCACGTCAACAGCACCCTGGACCCGACCGAATATGACCGGGCCGCGCTGCGCGCCTATCGCGCCGGCGCCGACGGCATCGCCCTGGTCAACGCCTACGGCGCGTATGGCCGGCGCCTGGGCCACATCGAGGAGACCGCGCGGCGGGTCGCCGAGGGAAGTGTCTTCGGCCAGCCGGCCGATGGGACCACGGCGATCCGCATCCTGGCCCCGTAACGCAAGCCTCCGGCTTGCGACGAGCGTGTAACGCATTGGAGGCGCATGGAATCCATCCCAACGCTGTACGAAACGATCATCAACCCGGTCGGGCCGGGCAACCCGCGCAACGGCGAAGGGGACATCGTCGCGCTGCGCGATGGCCGCCTGCTCATGGCATGGAGCCGCTTCAGCGGCCCCGATGACCATTCGCAGGCCGAGATCTGGGCCCGCCATTCGGCCGACGGCGGCCTGAGCTGGAGCGCGCCGTTCCTGCTCCAGGAGAACGTCGGACAATGCAACGTCATGAGCGTGTCGCTCCTGCGCTTGCGCTCCGGCGACCTCCTCTTCGGCTTCGCCATCAAGAACCACGAATCGCAGGATTGCCACATGTACGTGCGCCGTTCATCCGACGACGGCCGCACCTGGAGCGCGCCGATCCTGGCGACCCCCGAGGAGGGCTACATCGGCGCGAACAACAACCGTCTGGTGCAGACGTCCACCGGCCGGGTGCTCTGGCCCTGCTTTCGCTGCGTCGGCGAGAACTACCATTCGCTGGCGGCCGTCTTCGCCTCGGACGACGACGGCCGCACCTGGCGTCGGCTCTCGGCGTATCTGGACCTGCCCGGCCCCGTCGGCGCGAGCGAGCCAGGCGTGGTGGAGTGCGCCGACGGCAGCCTGTGGATGTGGATGCGCACCGACAAGCAACGCATCTACGCCTGCCGCTCCCGCGACGACGGCGAGACGTGGACCGCGCCCGCGGCCACCGACCTCATCGCGCCGATCTCCCCCGCGTCGGCCGGCCGCCTGCCCGGCAGCGACGCGCTCCTGATGATCTACAACGATCGGCGGAGCTGCCCGCCGGTGGAGGGCGACGTGCCCTGGCGCAGCCGGTTCAACTGGCGCACCCCGCTCGTGGCGGCCATCAGCCGCGATCACGGCGAGACCTGGCGCGATTTCCGCTACGTGGAGGCGGACGAAAGCAAGTCGTACTGCTACACCAGCATCACGTTTCATCGGGACACGACCCTGCTGACGTACTACGTTGGCGTCCCCGGCGGGCCGAACCTGGTGGACATGAAGCTGAAGATCGTGCCCACGGCCGCCTGGACCTCGTAGGCGTGGACGCTTTGGATTGCGAGGACATGTCCTCGCTTTGGGATCGGAAAGCGGCGCGGGAGCGCCGCAATCCAAACAACCTGGCTTGCGAGGACGTATCCTCGCTTTGGGACCGGAAAGCGGCGCGGGAGCGCCGCAATCCAAAAAGAAAGGAGGGGATTGCTCACCCAACACCATGCATTCAGACCGTTCGAACGCAAAGTCCGCATCGGCACAATCAGCAAACTAAGGAGAAAGGCCCACCATGAGAAGCTCGCGCATTCGTTTCGTTCTGCTCACAGCGGTCATCGTGCTCAGCCTGGCGCTGAGCGCATGTGGCCCCGCGCCCACGGCCGCGCCGACCAGCGCGCCGGCCCAACCGGCCCCCACCAAGGCGGCCGAACCGACCAAGGCGCCCGAACCGACCAAAGCGCCTGAGCCAACTAAGGCCCCTGCGCCTACCGCCGCGCCCGAGCCGACCAAGGCGCCGGCTCCCACCGCTGCGCCGGTCACCGGCCAGAAGATCCTGCGCCGCGCCCAATCCGTCATCGGCAAGTTCGGCGATCCGTTCCACATCACCGGCGGCCAGATAGACGAGTGGATGTTCCTGACCATGAGCCGGCTGATCTTCTACGACGCCAAGCTCGACCTGCAGCCCGACATCGCCGAGAAGTACACCATCTCGCCCGACGGCAAGACCTACACCTTTACCCTGCGCAAAGGGGTGGAATGGCACGACGGCAAGCCCTTCACCGCTAAAGACGTCGTCTTTACCTTCAATTACATCTGCCAGAAGGACCTCAACGCGATGCAGTATCCGAACGTGAAGGTCATCACCGGCTGCAAGGATGTGAACGAAGGCAAGGCGACGACCGTGAGCGGCGTGACGGCCAACGGCGACTACGAGGTGACGTTCAAGCTCGACAACGCCAGCTCGATCTTCAACCACGCCCTGACGCAGATCCCCATCGTGCCCGAGCATGTGGTCAAAGACATCGCGCCGGCCGACTTCACCAAGAGCAAGTTCGTCACCGAGCGCTGGTATCCGGGCACGGGACCTTTCATCGTCAAGGAGTTCAAGGGCGATGAGTCCATCGAGTTCGTGGCCAATCCCAAATACTTCCGCGGCGCGCCCAAGATCGATGTGATCCGCGACATCAAGATCCCCGATGCCAACACCCGCCTGCTGGCGCTGGAGAAGGGCGAAGTGGACATCGCCCTGGGCCTGCCCGTGGCCGAGATGGACCGCATCAAGAAGATCCCGGGCGTCCAGCTCGTTTATCTCGACCCGGTCGTGCCCAACGTGCTATTCGTCAACTATCACGCCGGCAACAAGGAGGCCGACAAGCCCGAACAGCCCAAGTTCAAGCCCATGCGCGACCCCAAGTTCCGCCAGGCGTTGATCCAGGCGTTGGATCTCGACAACCTGATCAAGGCAGTTGATCCGTCGGGCCTGACGCAAAAATGGAACTGCGCGGTGGCCCCCAGCCTGGGCGACCTGTGCCCCAAAGACCTGACCCCCTACCCCTACGATCCGGAGAAGGCCAAGGCGCTGCTGAAGGAGGTCGGCTGGGATCCCAACTGGGAGCTGACCTTCGTGGCGCTGGGCACGCCGCCCACCTGGTACGAGATCGTGCAACAGATGTGGGCCAAGGTGGGCGTCAAGGCTACGATCACGCCGATCGAGTTCGCCAACTTCATCGCGGAATTCTACGGCAAGGGCAAGTTCGACGTGATCATCAGCGGCCAGGCGCGCTGGGTGCCGCTGGACATTCTGGGCACGGTGCATCGTTGCGGCTATGAGTACCCGAAGGGGTATAATTCGACTCAGTACTGCAATCCGAAGTTCGACGAAGTGTTCGAGAAGGCGCAGAACACGGCCGATCCCGCGGTCTACAAGCCGCTGATCACCGAGATGACGCGCATCCTCAACACCGACCTGCCGACCTATCCGCTGTGGATCGGCAAGGGCTTCCAGACGATGGGAGGCAAGGTGGACGCCGCCACCTTCCAGTTGGGCTGCGGCTACAACTGGGCCGCGCCGCACACCTGGTCGCTCAAGTAACCGTAGGGGCGCACGGCGTGCGCCCTGCGCGCACGTGCCAGGCACTTCCGAAAGTGCCTGGCACGTAGGAAGAGAAAGGCAGCTCATGCTCAGATACATCATCCGTCGCCTGCTCATCTCGATTCCGGTCTTGCTGGGCATCACCATGATCACCTTTGCGGCCTACAACCTGGCGCCGGGCGATCCGATCTCGGCCATGATTGACCCATCGGTGCCCGTGGCGCCCGAAGTGCTGGAGAAGATGAAGGAGGACCTGGGCCTCAACAAGCCGGTGTACATCCGCTATCTCATCTGGCTGAAGGAGGCGGCGCGCGGCAATCTGGGCTATGCCTACAACAGCAGCACCCCCGTCCTCAAGAAGATCGGCGATCGCCTGCCGGCCACCCTGGCCCTGACCGTCTCGGCCATGCTGCTCGCCATCAGCCTGGGCGTGCCGCTCGGCGTCTATTCCGCGCTGCGCCAATATTCGGCGTTGGATTACCTGTTGACCTTCTTCGCGTTCGTGGCCGTCTCGATCCCCGCCTTTTTCTTTGCCCTGGGCATCATCTACATTTTTTCGGTGCGGCTGGGGATCTTTCCCGTGCAGGGAATGCACGATCCGGACGCGACCAACCCATTCCTGGACTTCCTGCGCCATCTGATCCTGCCCGCCACCGCGCTCGGCCTGGAGCGGATCGCCGGCTTCCTGCGCTACACCCGCTCGGCCGTCCTGGAGGTGCTGGGCCAGGACTACATGACCACGGCCCGCGCCAAGGGCCTGTCCGAGCGCGTGGTGCTGTGGCGGCACGGCTTTCGCAACGCCC
Organism: Anaerolineae bacterium; assembly: GCA_034434235.1. GTDB lineage: Bacteria > Chloroflexota > Anaerolineae > CG2-30-64-16 > CG2-30-64-16 > CAKZKT01. The sequence continues at coordinate 8,552 of DAOTZV010000250.1, read as the reverse complement.
TGATCTCGATGATCACCATCCTCTCGCTGAGCATTCCGGGCCTCTTCGGCGGCGCGTTCATCATCGAGTGGATCTTCTCCTGGCCGGGAATGGGCCAACTGGCCGTCTCTTCGGTCAACATGCGCGACTATCCCACCCTGATGGGCATCGCCCTGATCGGCTCTACCCTGGTCCTGCTCAGTAACCTGCTGGCCGACATTCTGTACGCCGTGGCCGATCCACGGATCCGCTATGCCTGACGAGGCGAGGAGCATGATGCACGATCCGAACAACGCAAGCGCCGATGAACAGCTCGTCCGCCTGACGTCGCGCCGCGATACACCGATGCGCCGCCGCGTGCGGCGTTTCCTGCGCCATCGAATGGCCGTGGTGGGCGCGGTCATCCTGTTGACCCTCGGCCTGGCGTCCATCGCCGCGCCGCTCATCTCGCCCCACGACCCGGTCGAGGTGGATGTGACCGCGATCAAGAAGCCGCCCTCGGCCGATCATCTCCTGGGCACCGACTACGCCGGCCGCGACGTGCTCAGCCGCCTGATCTGGGGCGGCCGGGTGTCTATGTCGGTCGGGCTGGTGGCGGCCGGCATCGCAGTGACCATCGGCACGGTGCTCGGCCTGATCAGCGGGTTCAGCGGTCGCTGGGTGGACTTCTGGCTCCAGCGCCTGACCGAGGTTGTGATGACGATTCCCACCTTCATCATGATCATCACCCTGGTGGCGGTGTTGGGGCCGAGCATCTTCAATATCATGTTCGTCATCGGCATCTTCGGCTGGACGGGCACGTGTCGGCTGGTGCGGGGCGAGACGCTGAGCGTGCGCGAGCGCGACTTCGTGCTCGCCAGCCGTTGCGTGGGCGCGTCGCCGGCGCGCATCATGTTCCGCCATATCCTGCCCAACGTCGTCGCGCCCATCATCGTCGCCGGCACCTTCATGATCGCCGGCGCGATCCTGAGCGAGGCCGGCCTCAGCTTTCTGGGCCTGGGCGTGCGGATGCCCACGCCCACCTGGGGCAACATGCTGACGAACGCCCAGTCCATCACCGTGCTGGAGAGCATGCCCTGGCTCTGGCTGCCGCCCGGCCTGTTGATCACGCTCGTGGTGTTGTCCATCAATTTTCTCGGCGATGCGTTGCGCGACGCCCTCGATCCGCGCTTGCTCAACCGATAAGAAACCCATTCGGAGGTTGTGATGTCCGCCGGCGACTTTTACTTTGCCATCAACGCTACCTTCCGCTTCATCCACGACGCCTACGGCAAGGACGCGCTGATTGATTACTGGACGACGATGGCGCGCGAGTATCACGCCGACGTCGCGGCGCGCTTCCGCAGCGGCGGCCTGGAGGAGGTGCGCCGCTACTGGGCCGACTACTTCGCCCACGAGCCGGGCGGCGACGTGCGCGTCGCCCTGACGCCGCGGGGGGTCGAGCTGGACGTGCGCGATTGCCCGGCCATCCGCTGGCTGCGCAACGCCGGCCGGGAGATCGTCCCCTACTATTGCGAGCATTGCCACTACGTCTCCACGGCCATCGCGGAACAGGCGGGCATGCGCTTTGCGCTGGAGGGCGGGGGCGGCACCTGTCATCAGGTCTTCAGCATGAACGGAGGCGACGCATGATCGGCGTACAGGATTTCATCGGCTATTACGATTGGACGTTCGAGTATCTGCGGCGCAACTACGGCGAGGAGGCGGTGCGCGATTACTGGCTGCGCGCCATCTCGCAAGATTCGCAGCGCCACGCCCGCGCGCTGATCGAGGCCAAGGGCTTCGACGGCATGGAGGAGTATTGGGGCCACACGTTGGCGATGGAAGAGGCCGGCTATACCTTCGACCGGGGCGAGGACTACTTCCGCATTGACATGTTCGCCTGTCCCTCGAAGGGTCATCTGATCCAGCGCGGCCTGGCCGCCTACCACGACTATTGCGAGCACTGCATGGGGTGGGTCAAGCCGATGATGGACGACGCCGGCTTCGTCATTGACCACGAGCACAATCACGCCGGGCAGTGCTACTGGGAGATGCATCGGGCCGACGACCGCCTGCCGGGCCCGCCGCCCGATCGCGGCCCGCACGACGTGCGCAACCTGCCCAACTGGCAACAGGCCGAACATCACCGGTATGTGAACAGCGAGCCGGTGGAAGAATAATCGGGCCACATGCCCGAGTCGGTGTCGGCGCAGGCGTGGTTGGATTGACTGCCGGGAAAGGAGGTGATGAGGCGGTTCGCGGATATGACGGGCTGCCGCGCCCGGCGCAGGAGAGAGATCCGGTTCTAACCACACGCTATTAGGAGGAAGGCCAATGAATCGCAAGACATGGATGACTCTCGTAGGGCTCGTTGTGGTTTTGAGCATGCTGCTTTCGGCGTGCGCGCAACCGACGCCGGCTCCGGCCCCGGCTACCTCGGCCCCGGCGAAGGCTCCCGAACCGACGAAAGCCCCCGAACCCACGAAAGCTCCTGAGCCCACGAAGGCCCCCGAGCCGACGAAAGCTCCTGAGCCGACAAAGGCGCCTGAACCGACGAAAGCCCCCGCAGGACCGGCCAGGGGCGGCACCATGACCGCGGCCTTCGACCAGGGCCCGGGCGGCTTCCCCGAGCGTTTCGATGCCTGGAACGCGACCGCGGGCTACTACTGGTTCGACATGTACCTGGCGAAGCTGGTGACCTACAGCGATACCAGCCTCACCAAATTCACGGGCGACCTGGCCGAGAGCTGGGAGATCTCGCCGGACGGCAAGGTCTACACCTTCAAGCTGCGCAAGGGCCTGAAGTGGCACGACGGGACGCCGTTCACGGCCGATGACGTCAAGTTTACCCTGGATACCGTAGCGATCCCGGGCGTCTCGACCTTCGCGGCCAAGCTGTCCACGGTCAAAGGATATCAGGACGTCAAGGACGGCAAAGCCACCAGCCTGGCGGGCGTCGAGGTCGTGGATACCTATACCGTGAAGATCACGCACGACAACGCCAACGCCGGTTTCCTGGATGGCCTGGCCTTCATCTACATCATGCCCAAGGCGGCCATGAAGGACATCCCGGTCAAGGAGATCGCTAACAACCCCTGGTGGTCCACGAAAGTGGTTGGCCTGGGTCCCTTTAAGTGGAGCAAGTACGAGAAGGGCCAATACGTCGAACTGGTGCGCTTCGACGACTACTGGCGCGGCGCGCCTCTGTTGGACAAGCTGGTCAACCGCTATTTCCCGGAGGCGGGCACCGCCGTCCTGGCGTTGCAGAAGGGCGAGATTGATTTCACCTATGTGACGGCCGACGAGATGCTGAAGCTGAAGAGCGATCCCAAGATCACCATCATCCCCGGCCCGTCCTGGGTGAACCTCTCCATCTACTTCAACAAGAGCCTGCCCGTCTTCCAGGATAAGCGGGTGCGCCAGGCGTTCATGTACGCCATTGATCGCGAGACGATTCGCAAGGCCTTGTGGAAGGAGACGGCCCAGGTGGTCAACTGCAACTACCGCCTGGAGGCCTATGTCCCCAAGGACATCAATCCGTACCCCTATGACCCCAAGAAGGCCAAGGAGCTCCTGGATGCCGCCAAGTTCGACTACAGCAAGGAGTATCAGTTGCTGACCTACTACGGCGACCAGCTCACCAAGGACATCCTGGCGGCAGTCCAACAGAACCTGGCCGATGTGGGAATCAAGATCACCCCGCGCTATGTGGACACGCCCACTTTCGTTTCTGAGTTCTACAACAAAGAGCCCAAGTGGACGTTGATCTACGCTGGCTCCGGCAACGGCCCCGATCCCGACGTGCATCGCAACATCTTCACCACGGCCGCCACCTGGCCTGCGGGCAACAATGCCCACTTCTACTCCAATCCGGAGGTGGACAAGGCGTTTGCGGCCGGCCTGGCGGAAATGGATCCGGCCAAGCGGCCTGCGCTCTACCAGACCGTTTGTCGGCTGCTGAACGAGGACCTGCCCTGGGCCTTCCTGTGGGAGAGCATCCGCTACGGCGCGACCACCGGCAGGATCGGAAACTTCGTCTACACGCCGTCTCCGGGCGGTGGGCGCTACTATAGTGCTGTCGAGACCTGGTATGTGAAGAAGAAGTAAGCCTCCCGGTGTGAGGTGGCCTTTTCGGCGGGATGCCAGGCAAGAAAACAGCAGGTGCCAGGCGCCTCCCGGGTGCCTGGCACCTGAACCTGATCCATGTCGGAAAAGGATTGGACCCGTGGCGCAATATCTCATCCGACGAGCTCTGGTCAACATCCCCGTGTTGATCGGCATCACATTCCTGATCTTTCTTTTCATCGAACTGGCGCCCGGCGATCCGCTGGCTTTTTGGGTGAATCCGGAGCTGGGCTCCAACGAACAGGCGATGGCGCTGATGCGCGAACGCATGGGGCTGGATAAACCGTTCGTGATTCGCTACGTGCGCTGGCTGGGCCAGACGCTGCAAGGCAATCTGGGTTTCCGCTTCAAGAACTTCGAGCCCGTGGCGGCCGAGATCGGCGCACGCGTGCAGCCCACGTTGCTATTGATCGGCACGGCGATGCTTTTCGGGACCGCGCTGGGGATTCTGCTGGGCGTCATCTCTGCGTTGAGACAGTACTCGCTGCTCGACTTCTCTCTCACGGCGTTGGCCTTTCTCAGCGTGTCTCTGCCGGCCTTCTTCGCGGGGCTGGGCGGCCTCTATCTTTTGGGCCTGAAGTGGAACCTGCTGCCGATCGGGGGGATGAACACCGCGGGCATGGAGGGCGATGTGCGGGATACGGCCCAGCATCTGATCTTGCCTGCGCTGATCCTCAGCATGGGCTATGTGGCGAGCATGATGCGCTACACGCGCTCCAGCATGTTGGAGGTGATGCGCCAGGAGTATGTGATCACGGCTCGCGCCAAGGGGTTGCGGGAGCGAGATGTGATCTATCGCCACATCTTTCGCAACGCGCTCCTGCCCATCGTGACGGTCATCGGCCTCAACTTGCCCAACCTGATCGGCGGCGCCGTGTTCATCGAGACGATCTTTGCTTGGCCGGGGTTGGGTCGCCTGTATGTGGACGGGGCTCTGTCTCGCGACTATCCGTTGGTCTTGGGGATGGCATTGGTGACCTCGGTGATGGTATTGGTGGCAAACCTGATCACGGACGTGGCCTATGCCGCGGTGGACCCGCGCATTCGGTACCAGTGAGCGCGCAAACCCAATGAGACCGATCTGAGCTTGACCCCGGAGGACACCATCCTTCGGCGAACCTGTGAAGGAATGTCATGGTGGATCAGCTAATATCAGATCAGCCGTCGGATGCGGGCGGCCAGGCCCGTCAGGAGAGCCTGGCGGCTCTGCAGCGTGCGCCCGATACTCCTTTTCGTCGGTCGGTGCGCCGTTTCCGGCGTCACACCCTGGGCATGATCGGCATGGCGCTGATGGCCGTGTTGATCCTGGCAGCCGTGTTGGCGCCTGCCATTGGCCGCTACCCGCCCAACCGTGTGGATCTCCTGAGCGTCAACGCGCCGCCCTCGGCCAAGCACTGGTTCGGCACCGATCGCACGGGACGCGATATCTGGGCGCGCACCATCTACGCGGGGCGTGTTTCGCTCTCGGTTGGTCTGGTTGCCGTCGCAATCTCCACGGCCATCGGCATCGTGTTGGGTTCTCTCTCCGGTTATTACGGCCGATGGGTGGACTTCGTCATCATGCGCCTGACCGACATCGTCATGAGCTTTCCGATCATCATCATTGCGCTGACGATCGTGGCGATCCTGCCGCAGGAGCTGTTTAGGTACAGCATCCTGGTCGTGATGGCCGCCATCGGGCTGTTGACATGGCCCGGCGTGGCTCGCCTGGCGCGCGCCCAGATCTTGTCGCTGCGCGAGCGCGACTTCGTCAGCGCGGCTCGCTGTGTGGGCGTGCCGGAACGCCGCATCATCTTCCGGCATATCTTGCCCAACGCCATGGCGCCGATCCTGGTCTCCATGAGCTTTGCCATGGCGAACGCGATCCTGTTGGAAGCAGGGCTGAGCTTCTTCAATCTGGGGGTGCAACCGCCCACGCCGAGCTGGGGCAACATGCTCGAACCGGCCCGCAACCTGCAGGTGCTGGAGGGGTATCCGTGGCAGTGGGTGCCGCCCGGGGTGATGATCGTGGTCTCGGTCCTTTCGATCAACTTCATCGGCGATGCGCTGCGCGATGCGCTGGATCCGAGGATGCGGGTAGAGTAACGTAGGGCGAAATTCATTTCGCCCTTCATCGAACGCAGGGGGGACGGAATGCATTCCGTCCTACGCGTGGAATGCGGTGGGACCGCGCGATGCTGATCAAAAACGGTATCATTCTCCATCACGATCGTCTTCGACCGGGCTGGGACCTTCGGATTGAAGGAAGGCAGATCGCCGCGCTCGGCCCGGATCTGGTGCCCACGCCTGGCGAGCGCGTCCTCGACGCGGACGGCTGTTACGTGCTCCCCGGCCTGGTTGACCTGCACAACCACGGCATCGGCCACGTCATGGCCCAATACGACAGCCTGGTCGAATACAGCCGGCTGATGGCGGCCGCGGGCGCGACGGCATGCCTCCCCACCCTGCTCGGCTCGCCGGCCGAGAACATCGAGGTGATGCGCCGCGGCCTGGCGGAGACGGACGGCTTCCGCCGCACCCCCAACCTGATCGGCTTCCGGCCGGAGATCACCTACCTGGCGAAGACCGGCGCGGGCTCGGCCGCCGCGCTGACGAAGATCACCGCCGAGACCACCGAGGCGCTCTACCGGGCGGCCCAGGGCATGATCCGCATCTGGGACGTGTCGCCCGAGCTCGAGGGCGCGCTGCCGTTCATCCGCTGGTGCCGGGAGCGCGGCATCGTGACTAGCCTGGCGCACAGTTCGGCCTCCATCGAGCAGGCCCGCCGGGCCGTGGACGCCGGCCTCTCGCTCGTCACCCACTTCTACGACACTTTCGACCCCCCGCTGCAGACCGATCCGGGCGTCTATCCGGCCGGCCTGACCGACTACATCCAGATCGAAGACCGGCTCACGGTCGAGCTGATCCCCGACGGCGTGCACGTCCATCCGCTGTTGGTGGAGAAGACCTTCCGCTGCAAAGGGCCCGGCCGCATCGCGTTCGTCACCGACGGCGTGAAGGGCGCCGGCAATCCGCCCGGGATCTACGATGGCCTCTACCCCGGCGTCCAGGTCGAGGTGACCGCCGACCGCGGCGTGCGGCGGAAGCCCGACGACGCGCTCTCGGGCAGCGCGCTGACGCCCATCCAGTGCCTGCGCAACGCGGTGCAACGGTTCGACCGGTCGCTGGTTGTGGCGTCCATCCTGTGTGCGCGCACGCCCGCGCAGGTATTGGGCTTGCGCCGCAAGGGATACCTGGCGGCCGGCATGGACGCGGACATCCTCATCACCACGCAGGACCTGGCCGTGACGACGACGATCGTCGGCGGCGAAGTGCTTTATCAGAAATAACCGAAGGGAAAGAACTATGACCGACTTCATCTACAGCCCATCTCCCTATGTTCCGTTTCGCGATCAAGAGGCCCTGGAGCGGTGTCGCAAGATCCGGCGGGAGGACATCGAGAAGCATCCGAATCCCGATTTCAAGATCCGGGTCGTCAAAGACAGCGACATCGAGTTCATCTGGGTCACCGACATGTTCTACCGGATCAAGGCCGCGGCCGACGAGGGGCGCAGGGTCGTCCTGATCCTGCCGAATCCGTGCCCGGTGTACCGCCACGTGGCGCGGCTCATCAATCGCTTCCGCGTGAACTGTCGCCACCTGGTCGCGTTCGCCATGGACGAGTACGCCAATGAGGACGGCGTGATCGCGCCCGAGACGTGGCCCCAGGGCTTTGTCCACGCCATGAAGCACTACTTCTACGGCCAGATAGACGAGGACCTGCGGCCGCCCGAGGCGCAGTTCATCGGGCCGACCAACGCCAACTACCGGGACTACGGCAAGATGATCGCCGACATGGGCGGCGCGGATGCGTGCTACAGCGGCCCGGGCTGGACCGGCCACCTGGCGTTCATCGAGCCAGACGCGCCGGAGTTCCAGGCCGCCAGCCTGGAGGAGTGGATGCAGATGGGGCCGCGCATCGTGACGCTCAGCCCCTTCACGTTGGCCCAGAACTCGCTCCACGGCAGCTTCGGCATGAGCGGCGATATCGCGCGAGTGCCGCCCAAGGCGTTCACCATCGGCCCGGCCCAGGTCATCGCGGCCCGCTACCGCATGGACATCCACAACCTCACCGTGCACGGCACCCAGACGAGCTGGCAGCGGCTGATCACCCGCCTGGTGACGCACGGCCCGGTGACGCCCCTCCTGCCCACTTCGCTCCACCAGTTGCTCAAGACGGACTGCTATATCTCGGAGTCCATCGCGCGGGATATCGAGGTGGATTGGGAGAAGGGGTATTAGGGGCTGGGGATTGGGGATCAGGGATTGAGGATTGGGTAATGTGAAGACTCTATATGCCGGCGCGGGGGTGGCCGATATCACGCCCCAGGATTCGCTGTATCTGTTTGGCTATCCGCATGTGCAACGCTACAGCACCGGGGTGCACGATCCGTTGTTGAGCTCCGCGCTGTATCTTTCCGATGGCC
>DAOTZV010000249.1:0-20472 GCA_034434235.1 Anaerolineae bacterium | reverse complement strand
CTGCGGGGCACGTTACCCTTCCCACAGCATCTCGAGCTGCTTCCGGCCGGCCTCCAGCGCCTGCTGCTCGAGAAACCGCTTCATCTGCGGCCACGGCGTTCGATCGATCATGCGCGGCATGGGCAGACGCTCGGCATCCTCGAAAAAAGCCAGGCCCCGCACCGCGCTGATGGCAAACGTGCGCACCCGTGCATACTTGACCGCCGCGACTTCGAACACGCGCTCCAGCGGCACCGTACGCAGGATGTAGTACATCCCGCACATCCGGCCCAACAGCCTGCGGATCGGCGCTGAAGAAATCCAGGTCCACCGAGAAACGATGTCCCAGATGCAGCGCCAGTCCCGTCCCGCCGGCCAGATAGAACCGGTCAATGAAAGGTAAGCGAGCCGTCGCCCGCAGTGCATCCTGGGTTTCCGGCGTCAAAGCTTCCCAATGGGGAAAGTTCAGTGCGGCCACACTTCACCTCGCGCGGTCGGAAAGGGCGCGCGTCGCCACCGGCGGATGCCCAACAGCTTGCGCCAATAGTTGAAAGCAACCTTCGACAGCCACCGCTCACCATGCTCGCGGACAAAACGGCGAACTCGCGGCGCACCGTATACACTGAACAGCCAGCGCACCTCATCCCACGTCCCGTACTCCAACGTGCGCTGCAAGATCAGATCAGCGTCATCTTGCAAGTCCAATGCCGCCAAGTCGTACTCCTGAAAATACGGCGCCAACCCCGACGGGATCTCGCCCTTTACCTCTGTCTTCACGATGATCCTCCTCGTTCGCCGATTTGCGATCCGCCGATTCGCCATTTGATACGCCGTGCCAGGGTGCACGCCGTGCGCCCCTACTCTTTCACCCGCTTCTGCAGCTCGTACAGCTTGTTCAGCGCGGCCAGCGGGCTGAGGCTGTTGATGTCCAGCGCGCGCAGCTCCGCGATGACCGGATCCTCGGCCGAGAAGAGCGGGAGCTGGTAGACCACCGGCCGGTCAATGACCGAGCGCCGCGGGCCGGCCGCGCCCGATGCCTCCAGGTCGGCCAGGATCTCCTGCGCGCGGGCGATCACGGGCTTCGGCAGGCCGGCGAGCTGCGCCACGTGCACGCCGTAGGAGCGATCGGCCGCGCCGGGCACGATCTTGTGCAGGAAGACCACCCTGTCCCCCTGCTCGGCCACGGCCACGTTGAAGTTGACCACGTGCGGCAGGCGCTCGGCCAGGTCGGTCAGCTCGTGGTAGTGGGTGGCGAACAACGTCTTGGCGCGCAGCCCGGGATGGTTGTGGATGTACTCGATCACGGCCCAGGCAATCGCCAGGCCGTCGTAGGTGCTGGTGCCCCGGCCGATCTCGTCCAGGATCAAGAGCGAGCGGTTGGTGGCATGGTGCAAGATGTTGGCGGTCTCCACCATCTCCACCATGAAGGTGGATTGCCCGCGCGCGATCTCGTCCGACGCGCCGATGCGCGTGAAGATGCGGTCCACCACCCCGATGCGCGCGGACTCGGCCGGCACGAAGGAGCCGATCTGGGCCATGAGCACGATGTGGGCGATTTGGCGGAGAAAAGTGCTTTTGCCGCTCATGTTCGGCCCTGTCAAAATGATGATCGCCTGCTCGGGCGAAAGGTACGCATCGTTGGGCGTGAACGGCTCGCCGACCAGGAACTTCTCCACCACCGGATGGCGGCCGCCTTTGATGTCAATCACGCCGTCGTCGGTCACGACGGGCCGGACGTAGCGGTTGGCCTCGGCCACCTCGGCCAGCGCGGCGGCCACGTCCAGCTCCGCAATGGCCCGCGCGGCCGCCAGCAGCCGGGGCGCGGCGTCCGCGATCTGCGCCAGCACCTGCCGGTAGAGCTGCCCCTCCAGCTCCAGGATGCGCTCCTCCGCGTTGAGCACCAGCGACTCGTACTCCTTCAGCTCCGGCGTGATGTAGCGCTCCGCGTTGACCAGCGTCTGCTTGCGGATGTAGTGCGGCGGCACCAGGGCCGCGTTGGCCGTGGTCACTTCGATGTAGTAGCCGAAGACCTTGTTGTAGCCCACCTTCAGCGACTTGATGCCCGTGCGCTGGCGCTCGAGCGGCTCCAGGTTGGCGATCCACTCCCGCGCATCGCGGATGGCCGCGTGGATGCCGTCCAGCTCGGCCGAGAAGCCCGGCCGGATGACGCCGGGGGTGGCCAACGTCGCGGGCGGCTCGTCGGCGATGGCCGCGGCGAGGAGGGATTGGATATTGGGGGTTGGGGGTTGGGGATTGGGGATTAGGGATTGATAGTTAATCCCTAATCCCCAATCCCTATCAAGCAGCGCACGGATCCTCTCCACGCGCGCCAACGCCTCGCGCATGCCCACCAGGTCGCGCGGGAGGGCGATGCCCTGGACGCAGCGGTTGGTCCAGCGCTCCAGGTCGCCCAGGCCGCGCAGGAGCTGGCGCAGCTCGGCCCGGGCCGGCGCGTTGCGATACCACGCCTCCACCGCGTCGAGCCGGGCGTTGATGGCCGCCACGTCGAGGAGCGGCTGGTTGAGCCACTTGCGCAACAGCCGGCCGCCCATGGGGGTCAACGTGGCGTCGAGCACGCCCAGCAGCGAACCCTGCACCGTGCCCCCGCGGATGCTCTCGGTCAGCTCCAGGTTGCGCCGGGTCGCCTCGTCGAGGAGCATGTACTCGCTGATGCTGTAGGTGCGCAGGCCCGCGATCTGCGCGATGTTGCCCTGCTGCGTCTCCTGCAGGTATTGCAACAGCGCGCCGGCCGCGCGCACGGCCAGCGGCTTGTCGTCGCAGCCGAAGCCGGCCAGCGACGCGGCCCGAAAGTGGTCGAGCAGCGCCTGGCGGGCGGTGGTCTCTTCGAAGCGCCAGGCGGGGTAGGGGGTGGTGTGGTATTGGGAGTTAGGGATTAGGGATTGGGGAGGGGAGGCCCAGCGCGGGTCTTGGGCCGGGTAGAGCAGCTCGGCCGGCGAAAGGCGCGCCAGCTCCTCGGCCAGCCGACGCAGGACGTCCGCGCCGTCGCTGATCTCGGTGGCGGCGAATTCGCCGGTGGAGATGTCGGCGTAGGCCAGGCCGACGGCCCCCCCAGCCCCCCGATTTCGGGGGGAGTCAGATTCCCCCCAGGGTTGGGGGGTCAGGGGGGCGCCATCGAACACCACCGCCGCGACGTAGTTGTTCGCCTTCTCCGGCAACAGCCCCGGCTCGACCAGCGTGCCGGGGGTGACGACGCGGCGCACAACGCGCGGGACGAGCTTCTCGCCCTTGGGCGGCTCGTTGCCCACCTGCTCCGCGATGGCCACTTTGTAGCCGGCGTTGATCAGCTTCGCGATGTAGGTGTCCACCGCGTGGTAGGGCACGCCCGCCAGCGGCACGCGCTCGTCCGCGCCCACCGGCCGCGAGGTCAGGACGACATCGCACACGGACGCGACGATCTTCGCGTCCTCATCGAAGGTCTCGTAGAAATCGCCCAGGCGGAAGAAGAGGATGATGTCGGGATACTGCTTCTTCAGCGCCAGGTACTGGGAACGCATGGGTGTGGTCATGATGGATGATCAGCTACCGGGTATCGGAATTAGCCTAATGCCACCTGGCCGTACGGGTCGCCGTAGAGCACGTAGGCCAGCCAGGTGGGATTGGCTTCGTCGGCGGCCTTGATCGCCAGCCGGGCCTCGTAGAACGCCTGGCCGAGCGGCTGCGGCCGGCCCTCGAACGCGTTGATCCCCCACAGCCGGTCGTAGAACTCCCGGGCGAACTGAGCGGCCAGCTTGCCGTTGATCTCCCACAGCGAGCCGATGAAAGTGCTCGCGCCCCAGCCGATCAGGGTCGCGGCCCAGCCGCCCAGGCCGGTCAACCCGAAGCCGACCTCGCCGGAATGGCAGGCGTTGAGGAAGACCAGCGGCCTGGCGGCCGTCAGGCCGGCGCGCATCCGCGCGTCGAGCTGGGCCGGGCTGAAATAGCCGTCCGCCAGCTTGACCTTCGAGCTGTCGGGGTTGGTCGCGTCGAAGTTGCCGTGGCACGCGAAATGGAGGATCTGCGTGTCGCGAGCCTGTAGTCGCGCCTGCACGTCGGCGACACGGGTCAACGGCCCTTCCAGGCTCACCTGCCACAGCCGGCGATGCAGCTCCTGGAAATAACGATTCTCGGCATCGGCCTCGGGCGCGTCGCCGGCCGGCGCCACCCACGCGCCCCGCTTGACCTCCAACTGATCGGGCGCGCCCGGGCCGGCCAGCCAGCGCGACAGGCGGAACATCTCGCACAGGGGCGGGTCGTCGTAGAGCAGGTTGCCGTCCCGATCCACCGCGAACGGCCGCACGACCTCCCACGGGATCCACGGCTCGTCCGACGTGATCAACAGGCTCTTGCCCGCGAACTTCGTGCGGATCGTCTTGCCGTACTCCTCCTTCAGCTCTTTGGAGAAAAGCTTGTCGAAGAGGTCGTTGCCCAGCGCCACCAGCTCCCGCTTGATGGATTCGGTCTCGTCGGCCGAGCGGCCGGACGCGCCGCGTCCGGCCAGAGCGCTGAGCCGGTCGAGCGTCGGCTGCAAGAAGGCGCGGGGAGAATCGGCCGCCAGCTCCACTTCGCCGGCCGGCTTGTAGTGATACTCGCCTCCGCCGTGCAACATGAAGGAGAGCCGGCGCCGATCGGCCGACAGCATCACCCGCAGCTCCAGATCGGCCGGCGGCGCGGCCGCGCCGCGCGCCGGCGAAACCACCGGCACCGGATCGCACTTCACGTTGGCCAGATCGCTCACGGCGCTCAGATCGGCCACCACCTTGACCTGGAAGCTCTGCATCAACAGGTTCCGGCCGAACTGGTCTATGAAAACGGTGATGCGCTTCTCGCCCGCCGACTGGGGCGTCAACAGAAACACAACCGGCTCGCAGTCGCGCTCCGCCTCCACCTTGACGATCCGGCCGGGCGCCTCCCCCGGCGCGGGCAACCCGCCCATGCTCTCCGTCACGACGAAGCCCTCCGGCTGGACGACGATCGTCAGGTCGCCCACCTTCAGGGTCATCTGCGCCGCGTCGGCCGCGAGGGCCGACTTGGCCGAATAGCGCTGCGCCACATGGATGACGAGCGGCACGTCCTGCTGCGTCACGAGCACGGTGGCCGGAAAATAAACGTTCGCGAAACGCACCAGGCCTTCCCCGGGCATGGCGCTTTCCCCCGGCCCCGCGCTTTCCATCATGGCGTAGGCCGGCTGCCACTCCGCGCGCGGGGGAGCGCTCGCAACCGGCCGACGGACAGGGGCGAACTCGGCACCGCGCAATATCGGCCGGACCGGCCGCACGAACGTCTTGCGACTGCTCAACAAAGTGCGAACCGCGCCGTAGGCGCCGAGCAGCGCCTCGGCGCTGCGCAGGAAGGCTTCAGGATCGCCCCCGCGATCGCGCGCCTGGCACAGTCGGCGCCAGGCCACGCGCTCGTCGGGGATCAACCGGTCTTCGTGCGTGTTCACCAGGCGGACGAGCGCGTCGGCGGTGGCGGCCGGGTCCTCGAAAAAGCGGAAGTCGGCCAGCTCGATCATCCCATCCAGGAGAGCCTGACGTTTTTCTTTTGAGATCATCGCCACCGAGCGGTAGCCGACCAGCGGCGCCATCTGGCCGGCCGTCAATGCCTGGACGGCCGCTGGGGGCAAGATGGCGCGCTGCGCCCAGAGCGCGTCGAGCAATTCGACGATGGCCGAGACCGCGCCCAGGCCGTCGGCGGCCGCGATCCTGGGGCCATGCGCCATGAGGAGGGCGCGCAGCTCGTCGCGTTGCGTCGGTGTCAGCGTCGCCCAGGCCGACCGCAACGCCGCGATCGTCTGCAACAACGTATCTGCAGCCAGATCATTGCGAAATGACATGAGGCACCTCTCGAAGGATCCCCCGTTTTCCACCCCCGATTTCGGGGGGAACGGGGGCAGGGCGGCGCTATTCGGGCCACCGGGAGCTGAATTCGTCGAACATCCAGGCCAACAGCCTGTCCCAGCCGGTGACCTGCGGAAACTTCAGGCCCTGGTAGATGGCCAGCTCGTCGCGCAGCCGGGGCGGCAGGAACACGGAGAGGCCGTTGGCGCCCCTGTACTTCGGCCGGTAGGCCACCTGCAACACGGCCGCCTCGGGGCCGCGCACCTGGAGGTGATCGTAGAGCGCCCTGGCCGCGGCTGCGACCTCACCGTAATCGCTGAATTCGGTCTTCTGCGCCAGTTTCAGCGCGAAATCGCCCAGGTCGCGATAGTTGCGGTCCTCGAACACGAGCACCGGGTCGGGGCCCGCAAGCAGGCCGCGCACGATCCCCTTGAGCGCGGCGTCGGCGCGGGCGCGAATGGCCTCGACGAGCGCCCGACACAGGTCCACCGTGGCGGCCACGCGCTCCAGCGCGATGGCCGACTGGGTGACCGTCTCCTCCGCGCGCGTGGCGGCCCGGTAGCTGCGGGCGAAGTCGCGCACGATCTGCTCTGCCAGCGCGGCCCCGGTCATGCCGGGGGCCTTGTTCAGCGCGGCCAGGATCGGCGCGTAGGGCCAGCCGTCCATCGGCTCGACCTCCTGCGAGGCCACGAAGTAATCCGCGAAGTCCGCCAGCTCGAGCGCGCCCTCGACCATCGCCATCAAGCAGGCGTCCATGCCGATCAGATCGAGGCGCACGCCCGTTTCGGCCTGGGCCTCGCCGAGCGCCCGGCGCAGGTCGGCCGTGTCCAGGAAGTCTTTGCTCGAATCGTCGAAGGCGATCGGCCGCGTGGCGCCGTCCGGCCGGACGATCTGGGTGCGCCGGAAGAGCGGCCGGGGCGTGCCCAACGCGCGCACGGCCGCGTAGGTGTCCACATCCAACCAGCCGGTGCCGTGATTCCACAGGACCAGCGCATAGCGCTCGGCCGGATAGAGCCGCACGCTCTCCACGATGAACTGGCGCAGGGTGCTCGGATCGCCGGTGTTGACCCCCGGCAGGCGTCGGCAGCGACTGCCGGCCAATCCCCGGCCATCGCGACGCACCTCCACCAGGTAGGTGACATCCTGGTTGGTGTCGAACAGACAGGTCACCGCCACGTTGTCCGTGGTGCCGATCATGGCCATCTCGGCCAGATCGCGGTAGCCGGCCGATGTCATCTCGGCCATTAACTGAAGCTTGCCGTACTGGGT
Source organism: Anaerolineae bacterium (assembly GCA_034434235.1). GTDB lineage: Bacteria > Chloroflexota > Anaerolineae > CG2-30-64-16 > CG2-30-64-16 > CAKZKT01. The sequence continues at coordinate 13,387 of DAOTZV010000249.1, read as the reverse complement.
CTTGAAGACCTTGCCGTTGTCGCCGGCCATGTAGATCATCATCGTCCAGGGCCGCTTGCGGAGCGCATCGGGCGCCATCGAGACCTCCTTTCGATTGAAGCGAATCGCCACAATTATATCACGCAGCCACGAAGGCGGCCAATGCCGCCCGTAGGGCGAGCTTAAGCTCGCCCTACATTCCCGCCCGCAGGACGAGCTAAAGCTCGCCCTACATTCCCGCCCGCAGGACGAGCTAAAGCTCGCCCTACATTCCCGCCCGTAGGACGAGCTAAAGCTCGCCCTACATTCCCGCCGTACGATGGGCCAATGCCGCGCTTGAATCCTGATGCGAAGTGCTGGTATACTTATCGGCAACGACAAGATGACGAACCGCTATCCTGTTCCGGCCCGCCAGACGCGGGTCGAAGAGATCATCCAGCGCTCGCGCTTCATCGCAACCGCCGCGGCCGCCGCGACGGTCGAAGAGGCGCGCGCGTTCATCGCCGCCATCCGGGCCGAGTTCGCCGACGCCACCCATAACTGTTACGCGTTCGTGGTCGGACCGCCCGGCTCTACCGCCCAGATCGGCATGAGCGACGACGGCGAGCCGTCGGGCACCGCGGGCCGGCCGATGCTGACGGTGCTCCTGGGCAGCGGCGTGGGCGACATCGCCGTGGTGGTGACGCGCTACTTCGGCGGCATCAAGCTGGGCACCGGCGGGCTGGTGCGCGCCTACAGCGGCAGCGTGAAGGCCGTGCTCGCTGCCCTGCCCGTGCGCGAGAAGATCATCTACGCGGACCTGCTGGCAACCGGCCCCTACCACTGGGTCACGCCGGTGGAGCGGTTGCTGGGCGACTATGAGGCGCAGATCGCGGCGCAAGACTACGCGGCCGACGTCACCTGGCACTTGCGCGTGCCGCAAGAGCGCGCGGCCGACCTGGCCGCCGCGCTGATCGCCCTCAGCCACGGCCAGATCACGGTCGTGGACGAACAGCCAAGGAGAGGCTCGTGTTCTACCGCTTCCTGACGGAATCTCAAGAACGTGTGTTGCAGGCCGAACGCCAGGCGCTGCTGACGTTGCGCGGACCGCTGGCCGCGCTCGACGCTTCGGCCTCCGACATGGCCCTGCTCGACCGGGCGATCCTGCAACTGGACGAGCTGTTCCTCCTGGTCGTCGTCGGCGAGTTCAACGCGGGCAAGTCGGCCCTCATCAACGCGTTGCTCGGCCAGCGCGTCCTGATCGAAGGGGTCACGCCCACCACCACGCAGATCACGCTGGTGAAATACGGCGAGCTGCGGGCCGGCGACGACCTCTCCCCGAGGGAGATCGCCATCGTCACCTGCCCGGTCGAATGGCTGCGCGACGTGAACATCGTGGACACGCCCGGCACCAATGCGATCATCCGGCAACATCAGCAGCTCACCGAAGACTTCGTGCCGCGCGCGGATCTCATCCTCTTCGTCACCTCGGCCGATCGGCCCTTCAGCGAAAGCGAGCGCGCCTTCCTGCAGCGCATCCGCGAATGGGGCAAGAAAGTCATCCTGATCATCAACAAAATCGACATCCTCCAGAGCGAAGCGGATGTGGAACGGATCGTCTCGTTCGTGCAGGCCCACGGACGCGAGCTGTTGGGGCGCAGCCCGGTCATCTTTCCCGTCTCGGCGCGGCTGGCGCAACTGGCCAAGGATACGATAGACGCCGACGAGCGGACGCGCTGTTGGACGGCCAGCCGCTTCGAGGCGCTGGAAGATCACATCCTGCACACGCTTGACGAGCGCCAGCGCCTGCGCTTGAAGCTGGCCAATCCGTTGGGCGTGGCCCGACGCCTGGCCGCGCGCTATCTGGCGGCCGCGGCCGAACGACAGGCCCTGCTGCACGAGGATATCGCCACCATGCGCGGCATCGAAGCCCGCCTCGCGACCTATCAGGAACAAATGCGCGGGGACTTCAAGTATCGCCTGAGCCATGTGGACAACGTCCTGTACGCGATGGCCGAGCGCGGCCGGCGCTTTTTCGACGAAACGATCCGCCTGGCGCGCATCTTCGACCTGGTCAACGCCGACCGCATCCAGGGCCTCTTCCAGCGCGCGGTGGTGGCCGATAGCGCCGCCGAGATCGAGGCGCATACCCAGGAGCTGATAGACTGGCTGGTGGATCAGGACTACAGGCAATGGCAGGAGATCACGGACTACGTCGGCCAGCGTCTGGCCCGTCACCCGCGGGAGAAAATCGGCCGTCTGAGCGGCAAACCCGGCTTCGAGGCCAGCCGCCGGGCCCTGCTCGAATCGGTAGGCCGGGTCGCTCGCGAGACGGTGGCCACCTATGACCGCGAGAGCGAAGCGCGCAACCTGGCCGAGTCGCTCCAGATGGCCGTGGCCCAGACCGCGATCGTGGAGGCCGGCGCCATCGGCCTGGGCGCGCTCCTGGTCAAAGTGCTGGCGGTCACCCTGGCCGATGTGACGGGCCTGCTGGCGGCCGGCGCGGTGGCCGCGTTCGGCCTCTATCTCATTCCGGCCAAACGCCGCCGCGCCCAAAACGAGCTCCAGGCCAAGATCGCCGATCTGCGCGGCCGGCTCAACCAGGCCCTGACCGCCCAGTTCGAGCACGAACTCAGCCGCTCGGTGCAACGCATCCGCGAGGCCATCGAGCCCTACACCCGCTTCGTGGAGGCGCAACAGGCCGCGGTCGCGGCGGCCGAAAACGCCCTGCAGGAAACGTTGCGGCGGCTCGATGCACTGGAAGAGGAGATCGGCCGGCTATAGAACGGGGCCCACGTTCCGGGGGATAGCCCGCCGGCTTGACTTCAGGTAAACAGCGGCCAAAAACGATTGCAGAAACGCGTCTAACGCATCTCCGCGATCTCCTGCAAGGCAGGGATATCTACCAGGACGACCCGGCCGCGGCGCGTCTTGATCAGCTCTTGCCGGCGGAATTTGCTCATCACCCGGATGGCGGTCTCGACCGTGGTGCCGGTCATATCGGCCACGTCCTGCCGCGTCAACGGCATCTCGATCACCCGGCCCTCCGGCGAGTCGGAGCCGGCCGTCTCGGCCAGCTTCAACAGGACGCGCGCAATGCGCTGCTCGACGCGTTCGACCGCCAGGCTACGGATCTGTTCGGCCGAGCTGCGCAGACGGGTGCCCAGGTCGGCGATCACGGCGAGCGCGAAGACCGGATAGCGGTTCACCAGGGTCAGGCAATCGTTGCGCGAAATCGCCAGGACAGAGCAATCCTCGATCACCTGTGCAGTGCCCGGATAGCCGCCGCCGTCGAACACGGCCACCGTGCCCAACAGATTGCCCGGTCCGCACACCCGCAACACCACATCTTTGCCATCTGTGGAATGGCGCAAAACCTTCACCTTCCCTGTACGAATGGCGTACAGAGCTTCCGGCGCTTCACCCTCCAAGAAGATATAGTCATCCTTCTTGTACTGGCGTTCGCTGAAGAGATCGATCACCTTCTCCCAATCTCGTTCCGACAGGCCAGCAAAAAACGGAAGCGCCTGCAAGATATCGCGCCGATCCATTCATGTCTCCGTGCTTCCTGGCTCAGGAAGCTCAAATCCATCTATCTGAATATGATCAAGATCATAGACAGATATGATTATATCACGGAGCCCGATGAATGGCAACTATGTGGGATATCGAACAAAACCGCCGGCCCTGGTCGGAGCTTATCCCCGGCCGCGGCGACGCCAGGTCCACATCGGCAAGACAGCTCCCGCCAGGGCGATGAAGCCCGCGCCGGGGCAGAGCGGAAGTCCCCCGCTTTCGCCGCCCGTCTCCCCGCCCTCCGTTCCCCCCGAAATCGGGGGGGCAGGGGGGCGAGAGGGCCCCTCCCACCTCTCCCCCGACCCCTCCCCTACCAGGGGAGGGGAGAGAATCTCCCCCTTCCCTTCCAGGGAAGGGGGCCGGGGGGTTAGGTACCCTTCCAGGGAAGGGGGCCGAGGGGTCAGGTGCTCCCCAGGGGACTCCTGGCCCGTGCTGCCGATGGCATATGCCTTGCCCTCCAGCACCACCACCAGCCGGTCGCCCAGCGCCAGATAGCGGCCGATCTCGGGATGACGCGCCAGGAGCTGGAAATAGCGTTCGCTGCCGAAGAGGATCGCTTCGGCCGACATCCGGCCGGGGTCGAACAATGTGTCGAGCCACAGATCGCCCTGGCGCAAGAAGGTCTTGGCGCCCACCTGGCGCACCTGTGGCGCGGCGGCCGGCGCGGGGCGCTCGGCGTCCTTGAGAGCTTGCTCGACGACCGCGCGCTCGACGGCCGGCTCGCCGCTGCGCGGCGCGGCGGCCAGCGCGGGCGCCGCCATCGGGCCGGCCGGCGGTTGCAGTGCGTCCCGGCCGAGCTGATCGCGGCCGCTCTGCGTGAGGGCCAGTTGCGGCTCCTGCACCAGGAAGGACGTGTAGGGCGTGATGATGCCGTAGCGCGTGCTCAGCGCCACCACCTCCTTCACCAGCTCTTCCTTCGGCCCTTTGAGGCGAATCTGCGCCAACAGATAGCCCACCTTGCGCTGCGCCCAGAGGGGCGCGATGAATTCCTCGCCCCCGCGCTCGGTGAACGCCACGCGGTAGGTGAAGGTTTGCACCGCACCGGCGACCGTGCCCGACAGCCGCACCGTAGCCGGCCCGCCCGCGCGATAGCGGCCCGCCACCACGAGCTGGTTGCCGGCGAACAGATCGGGCAACGGATAGGGGTACATGTCCTCGACATGCACGCCCTCCACCGCCAGCCGCACGTCGAGGAGCACCGGCACATTGATCCGGCCGTAGAAATCGGACACCGCCTCGTCTATCTTCTGGCCGGGGCGCACATACACGCTCGTGCCCCGCAACGCGCCGCTGAGCTGATCGAGCAACACCGCGTCCACGTCGTTGCCGACGCCGAACGCAAAGAGCCGCACCGACTTCGCCGCGGCGCGCGTCACATGATCCACGATCCGCTCCGGGTCGGTCTCCCCGATCGTCGGCAGGCCATCGGTGAGGAAGAGGAGGACCGTGGGCCGCGCCGGATCGGCCCCGGCCAGCGCCTCCAGCAGAGCCCGGTTGATGTCGGTGCTTCCCTGAGCCGTCAGTCGGCCGATGAAGCCGCGCGCCTCGTCGCGGCGGCTCAGCGCAACGGGCCGGTCGGCAAAGAGGCGGGTGAAGGTGCCGAAGGAGACGATGTTGAACCGATCCCCTTCGCCCAAGTGATCGAGCACGAAGCGAGCCGCGGCCTGCGCCTGGACCAGCTTTTCGCCGGCCATGCTGCCGGATGTATCGAGCACGATGATCACGTCTCTGTCTATGGCCCGCGCGGGTGCGGCCTCGATGGGCGGCGCGATCAACAGGAGAAAGAAGCCGTCCTCGTCATAGGGCTTGTAGCTCAGCACGTTGGCCTCGATCGCGTTCCCCGCCAGGCTGTAATACAGATCGAAGTCGCGGTCGGGGCGGACGTTGGCGGCCGCATAGCGGATGGTCGCGCGCGACGGGGCCTCGCGCGTCACGGTCACGGGATGGCTGGGCGAGTAGATGGCCGCCAGGGGCGCCTGCGCGGCAAGCTGGACGCTTATCGTGACCTCGTTGATCAGCCGGGCCGAGAACTTCTCGGTGTTCAGCGGATAGCGATAGTGCACCAGGCCGGCCGCCTGCGGCAAGACCTGGCTGTAGGTCAGCTCGATCCGCCGCTCGCCGGCCGGGGGGATGGGGAAGATGCTGGCCTGAAACGCGCCCCGGCCCACATACTCGAGCAAAGCAGGGTCGCGCTGTTTGCGCACGATCTCCTCATAGATGGCGCGCGCCTCCTCCCGGTCCAACAGCCGGCCCTCGATCTTGCGGCCGTCCACCCACATATCGAAGCTGGAGATCGCGGCCTCTTCGGGCAACGGGAAGATGTACGTGCCCTCGACGGCGAAGCCGGCCTCGTTCACGAAGACCTGGTCCACACGGGTGACGGCCACCTGATCGGCGATCGTCGTGGCGACCCGATGGTACTTGATGGTGAGCGGGATCTCTCGCCAGGGGATCGGCCGGCCGGGGGGTGGGGCGGGGATGATGATTCCATCGGCCGCGGCCGGCGCGGCCGCGAACAGCGATAACAGGCCCATGACCAGGAGGATCAGAGCCGGCCGAACCAGGCGGATGAACGGCGGGCATCTCATGGCAACCCATCTCCTTCTCGGGAACGTCCCTCGTTCCTGAGAAGGAGACGTCGAACCGTGCGCAACGGTTCCGCAATTTGTAGTAGGGCGAACTTAAGTTCGCCCTACTATGTCAGATCAAGACCAGTTCCTTCTGCAACGGCAAGGTAGTGACCTCCACATCGTCGCCGTTCACGTAACAATCAATCTCCAGACGGATGCCGAAGCCCTCCTGGGGCAGATAGATGCCCGGCTCCACCGAGAAGCCCACGCCCGGGATCAGGCGACGGCGATCTTGCGTCTCCAGGTTATCCAGGTTGACGCCGTTGCCGTGTCCCGCGGTGCCGATCGAGTGACCCGTGCGATGGATGAAGTAGGGGCCAAAGCCCGCCGCGGCGATCACCCCGCGCGCGATGTCGTCCACCTCGTAGCCGTACACCGGCCGGCCGGCCCGCAGGCGCTCGCGCATGAAGGCGACCGCCGCATCGCGCGCGGCGGCGACCACATCGAACACCGACCGGATGCGCGCGGGCGGCTCCGGGCCTGCGTACGCCACCCAGGTGATGTCGCCGTAGATCGCGTCCGCGCGCGGCTCGCGCGCCCACAGGTCGATGAGCAGCAGGTCGCCGCGGCGGATCGGCGTGTCGGCATCGGGTCGGGGAAAGTAGTGCGGATTGGCCGCGTGACCGTTCACCGCGACGATGGCACCGTAGCCCGACAGGCCGCGCCGTTGAAACTCCTCCACCATGAAGCCGAGGACGCTCAGCTCGCTGCGCGGCGCGCCGGCCGCCAGCCCCTCTCGCACGTGCGCGAAGGTGGCGTCCTTCACCGCCAGGAGCGCCGCGCACGCCCGGCGATGGCTCTCGAGCTGTTCGGCCGTCCATACCGCCTGGGCGATCTGCACCAGATCGGCCGAGGTGAGCACCTCGACGCCCAGGCTGCGCACCAGCTCGACCGTGCCCGCGTCCACCCGGCCGATGTAGGGAATGGCCGCGCCCGGCGAGACCTCCATCGCCACCCGGCGACTGCCCGCCAGGAGGGTCCGCAAGCCCTCGCGCCAATCGGCCCAAGAGACATACGTCTGGGCCTGGGGCGCGATGGCGGCCCAGCCGCTGCGCTCGATGGCGTGCACCAGCCAGCGCGGCTCGCCCTGCGCCGGGATGAAACAGGCCCACCGTCGGCTGCCGCTCTGCTCCGCGGTGATGCCTACCACATCGAGCGCGATCGGATTCAACCCGCGAAATTCGTACAGCAGCCAGCCGTCCAATCCTTCGGACCGAATGGCGGCCTGGATCTGCGATAGTCGTTGCACTTGCTGCTCCTCTCATGTCTGCCGGCCGGGGCACCCGGCGAGCGCCCCGGCCGGCGCGACATGCTGCTCAGCCCAGATTGGCGGCCGCAAAATCCCAGTTGACCAGATGATCGAGGAACGCCTGCACGAAATCGGGCCGGCGGTTCTGATAATCCAGATAGTAGGCGTGCTCCCACACGTCCACCGTGATCAGCGGCCGGAGCCCCTTCGTGATCGGCGTCTCGGCGTTGGGCGTCGAGATGATCTTGAGATCGGCGCCGTCGGCCACCAGCCAGGCCCATCCGCTGCCGAACCGGCCCACGGCCGCGGCCTTGAATTGCTCGGCGAACTTCTCGTACCCGCCGAACGCCTCGGCGATCCGCGCCGCAAGCGCGCCGGTCGGCGGCCCACCGCCGCCGGGCTTCATGCTGTGCCAGAAGAAGGTATGGTTCCACACCTGCGCGGCATTGTTGAAGATAGCCGCCTTGCCGGGATCATCGGCCGTTGTCCGAATGATCTCCTCCAGGGCCTTGCTTTCCAACGGGCTGCCGGCGATGAGCCGGTTCAGATTGTCCACGTAGGCCTTGTGGTGCTTGCCGTGGTGAAAGCTGATCGTTCTGGCCGAATAGTACGGCTCCAGCGCCGTATCGGCATACGGAAGCGACGGCAATTCGAAAGCCATAGCAGATAACCCTCCTTTCGGTGAAGAATGATCTGATGAGCCGGATGCCGTGCCGGTTAGCACAGATTATAGTACGACCCGCCCGGCCGCGCAAGGCGCCGCTACGGCCATTCCGAACGATTGCGCGACACTTGCTAAGCAGCCCATGCACGATTATAATAAAAGAACATGAGGACGGCCTGTCAAACAGTTACCACAAATTCGACCTGGAACCCAAAGGGGCTGCTCCATGGAGATACCTGTCCTTCTTTCCGAGCAGGCGTCAAAGACGATCCGTCTTCTGATGATCGAAGATAACCCGGGTGATGCTCGCCTGATCCAGGAGATCCTGGCGCGGGCGCGGGGTGCCCGCTTCGAACTGACGCATGTCGAGCTCCTCGCCGAAGGCTTGAACCGCATTGCCAGCGACCCTCCCGACGTGATCCTCCTCGACCTGACCTTGCCGGATAGCACCGGCCTGGAGACCTTCTCCCGTCTCCACAAGCACGCGCCGCATCTGCCGATCATCGTGCTCTCGGGCATCGCCGACGAAGAGAGCGCCATCCATGCGGTGCGCGAGGGCGCGCAAGACTACCTGGTCAAGAGCCAGGTGGACCGCAACCTGTTGGTGCGCTCGGTGCGCTACGCCATCGAGCGCAAGCGCGTCGAAGAGGCGTTGCAACGCCGGGATGCCATCTTGCACGCCGTGAGCCAGGCGGCCATGCGCTTCTTGCGCACCTCTGATCTGGAGCGCCACATCGAGGAGGTGCTGCGCGAGCTGGGCCTGGCGACCGGCGTGAGCCGGGTCTACATCTCCGAAAACCGGTGGGCCGAAGAGGGCGTGCTCCTCACCGGCCGACGACACGAATGGACGGCGGCCGATGTCCCCTCGCAGCTTCACAATCCGGCCCTCCGCGAGCTCAACCTGATGGAAGCCGGATTGGGGCGTTGGGAGGTCATCCTGGGCCGCGGCCAGCCGATTCACGGCCTCCTGTACGAGTTTCCCGACCGGGAGCGCGAGTTTCTCCACGCGTTGGGGGTGGTTTCCACGGCCATCGTGCCGGTCTTCGTCGGCGATGAATGGTGGGGCATTCTGGGGCTGGAAGATTGCCGGCACGAGCGCGCCTGGCCCGCCATCGAACTGGACGGCCTCCTGGCCGCGGCCGGCATCCTCGGCGCGGCGATCCAGAAGAATCGCAGCGAGGAGGCCGAACGTCGCCTGGCGCAGATGAAGGACGACTTCATCGCGACCGTCTCGCACGAGCTACGTACCCCGCTCTTCGCGCTGCAAGGCTTTCTTGACCTGCTGCGGAAGGGCAAGGTGCACGACGAGGAAACGCGTCGCGAGTTCCTGGAGACGGCCGCCCAGAACGCCCAGCGGCTGGCCCGGCTGGTCAACGACCTGCTCGACATCACGCGGCTGGAATCCGGGCAGATCCGCCTGGAGCAGGAGCCGATCGAACTGGGCGTCCTGATCGCCGAGACGCTCGACTCGCTGGCCAGCCTCGCGGCCGAAAAAGAGATCTCCTTCACCTGGAGCCTCGCGGAACCGGGCATCGAGATCGTGGCCGATCGCTCCAAGCTGCGCCAGGTGCTGGTCAACCTGATCGGCAACGCGGTGAAATTCTCGCCGCCACATCAAACGGTGACCGTTACCGCCAGTCGGACCGACGACAAGGTCAAGGTCTCGGTCATAGACCAGGGGCCGGGCATTGCGCCGCAAGACATCCCGTATCTGTTCAACAAGTTCTTCCAGGCTGAAAAGCCGCTCACCCGCTCGGCCGGAGGCGTTGGCCTGGGCCTGTACATTTCCAAGCAGATCGTTGAGGCGCACGGCGGGAAGATCGGAGTGGAGAGCCAACTGGGCGCGGGGAGCACCTTCTATTTTACCATTCCGATCGCGCCGGCAGGGGATGGCGCTTCGCCGACACCGACGGCACAAATCCAACCCATGATGTATGAAACCAAGGAGGCATGATGGCTGATCCGAAGCCATCCCAAGACAAATCTGCGGCCAGGCCGGCCAAGATCCTGATCGTGGATGACGAACAGGACATCGTCCGCTTGCTGAGCTTTGCCCTGCAAGCAGAAGGCTATCAGGTCGTTACTGCACTGAGTGGCCAGGAGGCGCTGAAGCGTGTAGAGCAAGAGCGACCCGACATCGTGGTCCTGGATGTGATGATGCCGGGAATGGACGGCATCGAAGTGTGCGCCGAGCTGCGCAGCAAGCCCGAAACGGCCGGCCTGCCGATCATCATGCTCAGCGCCCTGGGGCAGGTCGCCGATCGCGTGCGGGGATTGCGGGCCGGCGCCGACGATTACGTGCCCAAGCCCGTCAATCTGGAGGAGCTGTCGGCGCGCATCACGGCGATCCTGAACCGCGTCCAGCGGCCCGCGGTCAGCGCCGCTGCGCCGGCCGTCGTGGCGCGCGTGCTGGGCCTGATCGGCGCGAAGGGCGGCGTCGGCACCACGACCGTGGCGCTCAATCTGGCCGCGTTGCTGGCCCAGCAGAAGAAGACGGTGATCCTGGCCGAGATTCGCGGCTTCTACGGTTCGCTGGCCGCGCAACTGAAATGGAATCCGACCGAGACCGTGGCCCAGTTGATCAGCCTGCCGGCCGAGCAGATAGATGAACGGGCCGTGAATGCCAGGCTATTCGCCACCAGCTTCGGGATCAGGATCCTCTTTGGCCCCCAACGCGTGGAAGAGTTCCACGAACCGTCGGCCGATGCGGTGAGCGCGTTGCTCCGCCAGCTCGGCCGGATGGCCGACTACGTGGTGCTCGACCTGCCGCCCGATGCATCGCCGGCCATTGAAGCGGCCGTGCGGGCATGCGACCAGGTCTCGATCGTGTTGGAACCCGAACCAACCTGCGTCCAGGCCGCCAGGATGATGATGGAGCTCCTCAAATCCTGGGGCACTACCGGCAGCCTGGTGAGCGTGATCATCTCGAATCGCTCCGGCATGACGGCGGGCGCCAATCTGCGCGACATCAGGAATCAGCTCGGCTGCGAGGTTGTCGGCGTCGTGCCGTTTGCCAGCGAAGCATGCACGGCTTCGTTGAACCAGGGCTTGCCGCTGGCGATCTATCGGCCCGACAACATTGCCGCAATGACGTTGAAAGAGATGGCCTCGCGGCTGGCCACCAGCCCGGTGATCGGGATTCGGCTGTAAGGGCGCGGAACATGCGCGCCTGAAAATGGCCGGCAGGACGTGCCGGGCATCCTCTCAGGTGTCCGGCACGTGAAGCACCGGCCATTTCGGATTGCGGCGCCGCTCGTGCTTTTCCTCGCGCCAGGCGCATGCTCTTATGCCGGATTGGCGATCCGCGTCATTCCTCCCATATACGGCCGCAACACCTCCGGCACGGTGATCGAACCGTCGGCCTCCTGATAGGTCTCCAACACCGCGATCATCACGCGCGGCAACGCCAGCCCCGAGCCGTTGAGCGTATGCACGAACTCGGGCCGGGCCCCCGGCGCGGGCCGATAGCGGATGTTGGCGCGCCGCGCCTGGAAGTCCATGAAGTTGCTGCACGAGCTGACTTCGAGCCACTCCCGACAGCCGGGCGCCCACATCTCGATATCGTACTTCACCGCCGCGACGAAGCTCAGGTCGCCCGTGCACATCTGCACGACGCGGTGCGGAATGCCCAGGCCCCGACAGACATCCTCGGCGTTGTCAATCAGCTTCATGAGCTCGTCCATCGAGTCCTCGGGGCGGACGAATTTGACCATCTCCACCTTGTCGAACTGGTGCCCGCGCTTGATGCCGCGCACATCGCGACCGGCGCTCATCTTCTCCCGGCGGAAACATGCGGTATAGGCCACATGGTAGATGGGGAGCCGATCGCCATCCAGGATCTCGTCCCGATACATGTTGGTCACCGGCACCTCGGCCGTCGGAATCCACCAGAGGTCCTCTTCGGCGTCACGGTACAGGTTGTCGGCGAACTTCGGCAGATTGCCCGTGCCCACCAGGATCTCCGACTTGACCATGTAGGGCGGGTAGATCTCCGTGTAGCCGTGCTTCTGGATGTGCAGGTCGAGCATCCAGGCGATCAGCGCGCGCTGGAGCCGTGCGCCGGCGCCCTTCAGCAGGTAGAAGCGCGTGCCGCTGAGCTTGACCCCGCGGTCGAAGTCAATGATGTCGAGCGCGGGGCCCAGGTCCCAGTGCGCCTTCGGCTCGAAGTCGAAGTGCCTCGGGGTCCCCTCGGTGCGCACGACGACGTTCTCCGTCTCGTCCTTGCCGATGGGCACGCTGGGATGGGGCAGGTTCGGGATATTCAGCATGGCCTCGCGGAAGGCCGCCTCGACCCGCGCCAGCTCCTCGTCCAGCGCCTTGATCTCGTCGCCGATCTGGCTCAGCCGCGCCTGGAGGGCCTGGGCTTCGGGCCGGCGCCCCTCGCGCATGAGCTGGCCGACCTGTTTCGAGCCGGCATTGCGCTCGGCGCGCAACGCCTCGACCTGCGTCAGGATCGCCCGGCGGCGCTCGTCGAGCGCCAGCGCCTCTTTTACGGGCGCGTCATCGGCGCCGAGCGCGGCCATGGCCGCCAATACCTTCTCCGGGTTCTCGCGTATGAGTTTGATGTCTAGCATGGTCTTCCTCTTTTTTCTTTTTCCGCTGCAAAGAAAACGCCCCTGTCCGGTGCCGGCCCGCGCCTGGGGCCAGGGGACGAGGGGCGCTCGTGGTGCCACCCTGGTTCGCCGTGCGCTCGCGCGCACGGCCTCATGGGGTCGGTGACCCCGGGCCCGCTAACGGGGGCCGGCCGGCAACCCATACTGGCTCGCGACGGGCGTTGAGGGTTGCGGCTCGGGAGGGGATTTCGGTCGGCCGGCCCGCCGCCTTGCACCAACCGGCGGCTCTCTGAAGGGCCCGGGACGACTTACTTGTCTCCGTCAGCGCCGCATCTGATCTTTACGACAGAATAGCACAATGTGCGGGTCCTGTCAAAGATACGTGAACACGTGAACACGTGAGCACATCGGTCGCCGGTGCCTTTCCGCGTCGTGTTGTGATGGCCGTCCACGAATAGGACACGAATGCACGAATGGCCTGCTGCGTGGTTCATGGATTCGTGCGATATTCGCCTGCCCTGGCGGCCAGGCCAGGGTGGATGGCCCTCCCCCGGCTCCGGCACCACCGTATCCGGCGACAGGAACATGCCCAGCGCCGGGTCGTAATAGCGCGCGCCATAGTACACCAGCCCCGTGCCCCCGTCCAGCTTCTGCCCGGTGAACGCCCGGTCGGTCGGCAGCGCCTACAGGTCGCCAGAGCGTTGGCTGCCGTAGGCATAGTAGCGTACCAACGAACTATCAAGCAACGACCGGTGTT
>DAOTZV010000248.1:0-1652 GCA_034434235.1 Anaerolineae bacterium | reverse complement strand
TATCAGGCGGCCGGCGAGGCCGCGCGGCGCGGCGTCCTGCACGGCACCGGCCTGGATTACGCGGCCGGCGTGCCCAACCTGGACGAAGCGATGGCCCGCGCCGCGACAGAAACGGCGTTGTCGGCCGCTCTGGCGCGTCGGGGCATCACGGACTATCGCTACGACATCCGAGTGCTCACCGCGCCGACGGGCGGGACGATCCCGGGCTTCCCGCCCGTCGCACGGGCGAATCTGGACGGCGGGCCTATGGCCCTGACCGGCCCCGGAGTGGGCGTGTATCTGGAATATGCCGTTCCGACCGCCTGGCTGCGCCTGATCGGCCAGGACCGGTATCAGGTTCACGTCTTCAGCGCGGCCCAGGCCACGGAGGTGCAGCCGTAGAAAGCGAGACGTTATGGCCAGCATCCTGATCGTCGAAGATGATCCAGACGTGCGCACCCTGCTCGGCCTGTGCTTTCTGGCCGAGGGACATTCCGTGACGGCGACGCAGAACGGGTTGGAGGCGCTCCTGTACCTGAACCATCGGCCGACCGATCTGGTCGTGACCGACCTGGCCATGCCGGAGATGGACGGCCTGGCGTTGCTGCGTCACCTGCGCGCCAACGGTTATTCTCACCTCCCCGTCATCGTGCTGACCGGCCATCCGGCCGAGCGGGCGGCGGCGCTGGCAGCCGGCGCCGATGCGTTCTTCACCAAGCCCGTGCCGGTGGCCGATCTGCTCAAGACGGCTATGGAGCTCATGGCCGGTCGGCGTCGCAAGGTGCATTCATGACGGCGGAGTGGTGGTCGGCTCTGGGGTATCATCCGGCCCTGCCGTATGTCCTGTTGACCTGGTGGCTCCTGCCGGGCGCATTGCAGGACTACCGGCAGCGTCGCGTGTCCAACTGGTTGACCGTGCCGCTCTTCCTTCTGGCCTGGCCGCTGGCTCTGGCCAGCGGCCACGTTGTACTTGTGCTGGCGGTCTTCGCCGGGATGTACGTGGTCTATCAGGTGGGAGGGGCAGGCGCGGCCGATGGCAAGGTCGCGGTGGGGCTGGCGGCCGTTGCGCCGCTGGCGCTGGCGCTGGGGATGTTGTTAGAGGCGCTGGCGTTTGCGGTGTTGCGCCTGCGTGGCCGGCGCGGCGCAGCGTTGCCGGGGGTGACGTGGCTCTACCTGGGCTGCGTATTGAGCGCCTTGCTGTTGGGGCTGGGCATTCCCGGCCGTTCCCCCGGCCTGGGCTGTGGCATGCCGATCAGCGGGTGAGTGGACGGGACGCGCGGAACGGAGATTCGCTACGGCACCCGGTCGTTTCGACGGGGCGACCGGTCGGTCGGCCAGCCCTCCTGCGGGCCGACGCGCATGGATTTGGGGGTCAAGGGCACAGGAGAATTTACGCCCAGGGGTACCAGCAGCCGCTACCGCCGCCGCCACCACCGCCACCGCCGGCGAGCGCCGCTTGGATGCTCCGTGCGCGGCGCCCCTTGCCCGTGGGACAAACCACCAGGCATTGTGCGCAGCTTTGGCAGTCGCGCAGGTTGATGACCCCCGACTCGAACGGCTTCTGCGGGCAGAGCGTGACGCAGGCCAGGCAATCGTTGCAGCCACCGCCGCCCCAGCGGGGCTGCACGGCCAGCGGATAGTCCGTTTGCAGCCCGGTCAAGATCACCCGCGGG
>DAOTZV010000247.1:0-4891 GCA_034434235.1 Anaerolineae bacterium | reverse complement strand
TAAGCGATGGTCGCCAGCAGGAAGAGCAGGCTGCGCGCCACCTCTTCGCCGCTGGGCGGCACGCCCAGCCCCACCAGCCCCAGGCCGATGATCAGCAGCCAGATGGCCGTCAATACCAGGGCCAGGGTGAAAAGGCCACCCAGGAACTTGCCCATCAGCAGCGCGTCGCGGTAGATCGGCTGCGCCAGCACCCGCGACATGGTGCGCCGGTTGAACTCGCCGTTGATCGAGTCGAACGACAGCGCGATGGCCACCAGCGGCACCAGGAAGCCCAGGAAACCGACGAACGCCGGCAGCGGATCGCGGCCGAGGGTGAACAGCTTCAACAGCACAAACGGATCCTGGCCCACGCTCTCCCGGATGTTTTGCAGGGCGCCGTACACCGTGCCCGCCGCGGTCAGGATGATCAGCAGTTCCAGGATGTACATGCGCACGCTGGTCAGATGGTCGGCCATCTCCTTCGCCACCACCGCCCACAGGCCCACCCACGGCGACCCCTCGCGGCGGCGCGGAGCGGGGTTCTGCTTAGTTGGTTCCGGCATGTTCCACCTCCTGGAAGTAGCGCGCGTAGATGTCGTCCAGGCTGGGGGTCTCCACCGCCAGCGACAGGAGCCGGCCGCCCGCCTTGACGACCGCCTCCGCGGCCTCGGCGCGCAGATCGGCCACGGCGCGCAGCTCATAGCGATCGGCCGCGGGTTGCGTCATCTCCACCACGCCGGGCACGGCCCGCAGCGCCGCGGCGATCTTCTCGGCCGGGCCGACCGCCTGCACGCCCACCCGATACGCGCCGCCGAGCACCTGTTGCGCCAGCTCGCTCACCGAGCCCTCGAGCACCTTGCGGCCGCGATGGAACAGCCCCACCCGATCGCACACCGCCTGCACCTGATACAGCAGATGCGACGAGAGCAGGATCGTGATCCCGTCCCGGCTCAGGCTGCTGATGATCTGCAGAAACTCGCGCGCGCCTTCGGGGTCGAGCCCCTGCGTCGGCTCGTCCATGATGATGAGCTGCGGCTGCTTGATCAGCACGTCGGCCACGCCCAGGCGTTGCCGCATGCCGCGGGAGAACGCGCCGACCCGCTTGTCGGCCACGTCGCTCAGGCCCACCCGGTCCAGCGCAGTGGCGATGCGCCGGTCGGCCTCGGCCCGGGGGATGCCGTTGAGCCGGGCGATGTAGGCCAGGTTCTCCCGCGCGGTCAGCTCATCGTAGAAGCCGACCTCGTCGGGCATGTAGCCCGCGCGCGACTTCACGCTCAGCGGCTGGCGGGCCGGATCGAACCCCACTACGCGCACCGTGCCGGCGGTCGGCTCGGTCAGGCCCAACAGCATCAGGATCGTGGTGGTCTTGCCCGAGCCGTTCGGCCCCAACAGGCCGTACACCTCGCCCCGCCGCACGACCAGATCCAGGTTGTCCACGGCCGTGAAGTTGCCGTAGCGCTTGGTCAGGCCGTGCGCTTCGATCATGACATCGTCCATGCCTCGACCTCCTTTCGCCTTAGCGGCGGCCGAAGCGTGCGACAACCAACCCCACTGCCAACACCGCCACGGCGATCAACGCCACGCCCGCCACGCCCCACAGGGTCGAAGTCGTCACGGTGATGCGGAACTCGGCCGACGCGGTCGAGCTATCTTCGGGCCGGGCGCGCAGGGTGATCATGTAATCGCCCGCCAGCGCCTTGTCGGCCGGCCGCAGCTTCGCAGTCACCTCCACCTGCTGGCCGGCAGGGATCTCGTCTACCTTCTTCGGATCGAACGTGATCGTCCAGCCCGACGGCTCGGACGAGCTGAGCTCCACCGCCCGCGCGGGCGCGGAGCCGTTGTTCTGCACGATCACCTTGAGCGCGGTCTCCTGGCCGATGGTGGCCTTGCCGGAAAGCCGGCCGTCCGGCGCGGTGATCTTCAGCTCAGGTTGGCCGGCCACTTCCGCGGTCACGTTCAGGCTGGCGTTCAGATTGCCGCTTTCGGCCCGGATGGTGACCGGATAGGAGCCGGCGTTCGGGGTGATGTACGCCTTGACCTCCACGCTGACGCTCTTGGAGCGATTGGCCTCCACGGGCAGGTTGCTCACCTCCTGGCCCGAATACGTGAACTTGACCTGGAAGCCGGCCGGCGCCGTAGCCGAAAGGTTCACCGACAGGTCTTCATCGCCGTCGTTCTTCAGGGTGACGCTCCAGCGGAAGGTGGTCGTCGGCGTGCCGCGCATGGTCAACAGATCGCTCGTCTCCATGGAGAGCTTGGCCGGCACCTTCTCCCGCACGGTCAGTTCGATGGGGAGTTCGGCCTGCGCCTGTTCCCCGCGCGCGACGACCACGAAGCGATACGTACCGGCCTTCACGCCCTTCGGCGGTTCCAGCCGCAGATCCACCGAGGCGTCCGACACGCCGTCGGCGAAGACCGACTGCACGATGCGGCCACCCCCGCGGAAGCTCGCCGTCCAACCTTCGGCCACCTGGCGCGCTTCCAGGCGCACGATCTGCGCGGGATAGGTGCTGTGTAGCTTCAGGGAGAGGGTGACGTCCTCGCCCAGGCCGATGGTCTGGCTGGGATAGGTCGTCGAGAGGGTGAAGACCGGCGCGCTGGGGGTCGGCGTCTGGGCCGCCACGCTCAGCGGAGCGCCGACGATCAACGCAAGCACAACTGCCAACAAAGCAAAGATCCGAAAAACGCGCATAGAATGACCTCCTTTGCCTGGTTGTTCAGTCTGGATTCTGGACACCCGCGCCGCGGGAGACGACTGCGCGAGTAGATTTCGTGTCCGGAGACGCATTTTGCGGCGATTGTGTTAATCGTGCGTTAGCGCGACATTAGAAGAACATGAGATTCTTAGACAAAACGTCCCTTTTCGGGTATACTGCGGCCATGCCTCCATCATTTCCGATTCTGTGTGGTTCGTTCGCCGGCCGGGCCAGCCAGGTGGGCGTGCGGGTGCACAACGCGGCCTATCGCGCGCTCGGCCTCGATTACACCTACGTCGCCTTCAGCATCCAGGACATCCGGGCTGCGGTCGACGCGATGCGCGGGCTCTCGATGCGCGGCTGCGCGGTCACGATGCCCTTCAAGGAGACGGTCATCCCTCTCCTCGACCGCCTCGACCCCGACGCCGCGGCCATCGGCGCGGTCAACACCATCGTCAACGACGAGGGCGTCCTCACCGGCTACAACACCGACTGGTTGGCCGCCCGCCAGGCGCTGGAAGAGGTCACGACCTTGCGCGGCAAGGTGGCGGCCGTGCTCGGCGCGGGCGGCGCGGGCCGCGCGGTCTGCTACGCGCTGGCCACGGCCGGCTGCACGGTGCACGTG
The DNA here is from genome assembly GCA_034434235.1 of Anaerolineae bacterium. Taxonomy (GTDB): domain Bacteria; phylum Chloroflexota; class Anaerolineae; order CG2-30-64-16; family CG2-30-64-16; genus CAKZKT01. Next base: position 1,591 of record DAOTZV010000247.1, on the reverse strand, counting down.
TTCAACCGCACGCCGGCGCGCGCCGAAGAGCTGGCGAAGGCGTTCGGCCTGGCGGCCGCGCATCCGCTGGCCGACCTGCCGACGCTGGCCCACTACGATATCCTGGTCAACGCCACCTCGGCCGGCTATCGCGATCCCGCCGCCGCGCCCATCCCCGATGACTGGCTCTTGCCGGGCAAGATCGTGATGGACATCGTGCCGGAGCCGCTGGAGACGCGGCTGCTGGCCGCCGCGCGGGCGCGCGGGGCCATCGTCGTGCCCGGCTGGCGGATGCGCCTGCTCCAGGCGGCCGCGCAATTCCGGCTCTACACCGGCCTGGAACCGCCGCTGGAGGTCATGGCGAAAGCGCTTCTGGAGTAAACGCGGAGAGGAAGGAAGACATGTCCCGACCGAACATCCTGATCTTCATGACCGACCACCAGCGGGCCGATACCGTCCTCCCGGAACACGCCGCGCTTACGCCCAACCTGGATCGCTTTGCGGCCGAGGGCGTGACCTTCACCAACGTCTTTTGCCCCTCGCCCCACTGTTGCCCCTCGCGGGCGACCTTCTTCACCGGCCTCTATCCCTCGCGACACGGCGTCTGGAACAACATCTGCAACGACCAGGCGCTCAGCCGCGGATTGAAGCCCGGCGTGCGCCTCTGGAGCGAGGACCTGGCCGCGGCGGGCTACAGCCTGCACTTTTCCGGCAAATGGCACGTCAGCGTCGAGGAGTCGCCGGCCGACCGCGGCTGGACCGAGCATTTCGTCAGCGCCGGCAAAGGCGTGTACCACGGGTGGACGTGGGAGCAGTACCGCCGGCTGGCGGAAACAAGCAAACCCGGCAACCCGGAGACGAGGGGCGAGGGGGAGATCTTGCGGCCGGGGTATGGGCCGTATCGGCTCTACGCCGCGGGCGAGGTGGAGACGACCGCCGCGCTCCAACACGACGAGACCGCGCTGGCGCGGGCGCTCGACGTGTTGCCCAAGCTGGCCGCGGCCGGGCAACCCTGGTGTCTTTTCGTCGGCTTGATCGGCCCACACGACCCCTACATCGTGCCGCAGAAATACCTGGACATGTACGACCTGGCCGATGTGCCGTTGCCGCCCTCCTACGGCGACGAGCTGGCCGACAAGCCGGCGATCTATCAGCGAATGCGCGCGACCCGCTTCGGCCAGCTCTCTGAGCGCGAGGTGCGCGAGGGCATCCGTCACTTCTGGGCCTATTGCACCTATCTGGACGATCTGTTCGGTCGCTTGCTCGCCGCGCTGGATGCGACCGGACAGCGCGAGAATACGCTCGTGCTTTACACCTCGGATCACGGCGACTACTGCGGCGAGCATGGCCTCTTCGCCAAGGGGATCCCCTGCTTCCAGGGCGCATACCGCGTGCCGGCGATCATCCGCTGGCCCGCGGGCGTCGCCGATGCGGGCCGCCGCGAGGACGCCTTCGTCTCGCTGGCCGACTTCGGCCCGACCTTCCTGGAAGCGGCCGGCGTGGCGGCCGACCGCCATTTCACCGGCGCGAGCCTGTTGCCCTTCCTGGCCGGCGAGCGGCCCGCCGCCTGGCGCGACGAGATCCACACGCAATGCAACGGCGTCGAGCTGTA
>DAOTZV010000246.1:0-6399 GCA_034434235.1 Anaerolineae bacterium | reverse complement strand
TTGAAATCGCGGCTAAAGGGCGCGCTGGCGCCGCGGCACCCACCTGCGTGGGTGCGCGTCGTCGGCGCAGGCCGACGACCAGCCGCAGGCTCCTTAGCTGCGACCTCGGTCGCCAATGGGCCGCGACCTCGGTCGCCCAGAGCTTGACCCACGCGGGAGTTCATGCTACCATATCGGCCGTATGTCCGAAAAGATCTTGCTCGTTGATGACGATCCTGGCCTGCGGGAAACCCTCGCGTTCAACCTGCGCGGGGCCGGCTATCAGGTGATCACCGCGGCCGACGGCGCGGCCGCGCTGGAGCTGGCCCAAAGCGGACAGCCCGATCTGGTGATCCTGGACCTGATGTTGCCGGAGCTCGACGGCTTGTCGGTGTGTCGCAGCCTGCGCCAGATCTCCGATGTGCCCGTGCTCGTCCTCACCGCGCGCACCGGCGAGCTGGACAAGATCGTGGGCCTCGAGAGCGGCGCCGACGACTACATGACCAAGCCGTTCAGCCTGGGCGAACTCCAGGCGCGCATCCGCGCGCTGCTGCGTCGCGCCAGTCCCCGCCGCGTGAGCGATGAGCTCGTCTCCGGCGACCTGGTCCTCAACCTGATCAGCCGCCGTGCGTTCCTGGCCGGCCATGAGCTGGCGCTCAGCCCGAAGGAGTTCAGCCTCCTCGCCGAGCTGATGCGCCATCAGGGCGCCGTGCTCTCCAGGGACCTGCTGTTGACGCGCGTGTGGGGATACGACTTCTACGGCGACAACCGCACGGTAGATGTGCACATCCGCTGGTTGCGCGAGAAGATCGAGCCCGATCCGGCCCGGCCCACCCGCATCGTGACCGTGCGCGGCATCGGCTACCGGTTCGAGGGGTGATCTGTCTCTGGTGTGCCCGGCGCCTTTCAGGTTAGCAGGCGCCGCGGCGCTCTGCAGGCGTAACATGACCGTTCTCGATTATCTCCTGTCCATCGGCCTGATCCTGAGCCTGGCGGCCGCCATCTATTTCCGGCATCGGGCGCGCGCGGCCGAAGCTGAAGCGCGCCAGGCACAAGCCAATTGCGCGGAGGCGATCGCCGGGCGCTCGGCCGCGGAACAGAGAGCGCTGGCCGACGCCGGCCATCTGGCGAGCCTCGGCGAGGCGAGCCTGGATGCACTGCTGCTGGTGGATGCCAGCCGCCAGATCCTGTGGGGCAACCCGGCCGCCTGGGAGATGTTCGCCGCGGCCGAGCCGGCCGTCGGCCGCTCGTTCATGAGCCTGGTGCAGGACTATGAGCTGAATCAGGCCATCGTGGACGCCATCCTGGGCGGCCGCGCGATCGTGCGCCAGACGGTGATCGGCGGCCGCACGTTGCGCATTCGCGCCGTGCCGGTGGCCAACGACGGAGGCGCGGCCGTGGCCATCGAAGACGTCACCGAGCTGCAACGGCTTGGCCGGGCGCGCCGCGATTTCGTCGCCAACCTCTCGCACGAGCTGCGCACGCCGCTGGCCAACATCGCGCTGGCGGCCCAGACGATCCAGGAGAGCGGCACTCGCGACGAGGCGCTGGTAGCGCGCATGCTCGAACAGATCCAGGCGCAGGTGCAGGCGCTCAGCCAGCTCAACCAGGAGATCATGGACCTGGCGCAGATCGAATCGGGCCAGGTGTTGCTCAAGCTGGTGCCGGCGCCGGTCGCGCCGCTCGTGCAAAGGGCGCTCGCGGCCATGTCGCCGCAGGCAAAGCGCAAGTCTCAGCAGATCACCCTCTCGGTCCCCGAAGACCTGGAGGCGCTGATGGACGAACAGCAGGTGGCGCGCGTGATCGGCAACCTGTTGCACAACGCCATCAAGTTCACGCCCGAAGGCGGCGCCATCCACATCTCGGCCGAGACGGCCGGGGACGATGTGCGCATCTGCGTCGCGGATACCGGGCCGGGCATCCCGTTCGAGGATCAGGCGCGCATCTTCGAGCGGTTCTACAAGCAGGACCGCGCCCGCTCGAAGGGCGGCACGGGCCTGGGCCTGGCGATCGCCCGTCACATCGTCGAGGGCCATGGCGGCCGCATCTGGGTGGAGAGCGTGCCGGGCGAAGGCGCTCGCTTCTATTTCACCCTGCCGCGGGCGCAATAACGCCTTCTGGTGGCCGAATGCGCTTTCTCTTCCTGTTTCTCGATGGCGTGGGCCTGGGGCCCGATGATCCCGCGACCAATCCGCTGGCGGCCACCCCGATGCCGCATCTGAGCGAGCTGTTGGCCGGCCGACGCCTGGTGGCCGACGCGGTGCCCGGCGAAGCAGAGCGCGCCTCTTTGTTGGCGCTCGACGCATGCCTCGGCGTCGCCGGATTGCCGCAATCGGCTACCGGCCAGGCCACGCTGCTCACCGGCCGCAATGTGCCCGGCGAGATCGGCTATCATTATGGTCCGAAGCCGAACGCGGCCGTGGCCGAATACCTGCGCAACGGCAACCTCTTCCGCGCGCTCCATGAGGCCGGCCGCCGCGCCGCACTGCTCAACGCGTATCCGCCGGCCTACTTCGAGGCGATCCGTTCAGGCCGACGGCTCTACTCCGCGATCCCCCTGGCCGTAACAAGCGCGGGCCTCCCGCTCAAGACGGCCGCCGACCTCTACGCCGGCCGGGCTCTCGCGGCCGATTTCACCGGCCAGGGCTGGCGCGAACGGCTCAACCTGCCCGACGCGCCGCTGTTGACCCCGGCCCAGGCCGGCCGGCGGATGGCCGAGTTGTCCGCGCAATACGATTTCAGCTTCTTCGAGTATTGGCCGAGCGATTACGCCGGACATCACCAGGACTGGGATGCCGCGCGGGCGCTGCTGGCGGACTTCGACGAGGTCTTGGGGGGTCTGATCGCCGCGTGGGACGACGAAGCGGGGCTCATCCTGATCACATCGGATCACGGGAATCTGGAAGACCTGGCCGTGCGGGGCCACACGGCCAATCCGGTGCCGGCGCTGGTGATCGGCGCGACGCCCCTGCGCCGGGCCTTTTGCGCCGGCTTGCGCACGTTGGCCGACGTGGCACCCGCCATCCTGGCAACGCTGCTGTGAGAATCGGCCGCGGACGAGCGCGAATGCCGGCTTTGAATTGCGGCGCGTCGGCGCTGCAATCCAAAGCCGGGCCAACGCCCCCGCAATCCAAAACGCCGCGCTAACGCGAGGCCGGCGTCGGGGTGGGGACGGCCATCTGGCCCGTGTAGATCTGATACAACATCGCCAGGCGATAGCGCGCGATGGCGGTCAGCTCGGCCTGGTTGCGCTTTTCGGCCAGCTCCGACGCGCGCTCCATCGCCTTGATCGCTCCGGGCAGATTGCCCTGCATCTCCAGAATGCCGCCCAAATAGAGGTAGGCGCGCGGCTCCTCCGCATCCAGCGCCAACGCCGCGTCGATGTCGGCCCGCGCGGCGTCCAGCAGGCCCACGCCGGTCAACGCCTGGCTGCGCATCAGGCGGAACTCGATCTCCCGTTGGCCCAGCACCTGCCGCGCGTGCTCGAAGCTCTGTTCGGCGGCCGCGTCGTCGCCGAGCCGCTTCTGCGTGGCGCCCAGCCACAGCCACGGCTCGGCGTCGTTCGGCGTGAGCGCGGCCGCTTCTTCGAACGCTTTGAGCGCAGCCGCGTAGTTGCCGGTCTCCCGAATATGGCGTTCGCCTTCCATCCGCTTCGAGATGGAAGCCTGCAGCTTGGGATCCACCGGCATCAGCCGGTTGAGGATGAAGATCACCGCGGCGGCCAGCGCCGCCAGGCCGATCAAAGTGGCCGCGATCCGGCGGGCCCGTTCGATCCGATCCTGGCGCACCTTGCGGTCGAGGTGCCACCACCAGGCGTCCGTTCCCTCCGCCTGGCGCTGGCGCAACGCGGCGTACCCTCCGCCGGCGTTGATCTCGCGTACGATCGTGGCGGCCTGCTTGCTCACCGCGGCCTGGATCGTCTCCCAGCGACCGGCTTCGGGCCGCAGGTCGGCGCCCGCCGCCTCCACCTGTGGCCACAGCTCGGCGATCCGATCCATATAGAAGAGAAGATCGGCCGCACGATCGCGGCTTCCCTTCAGATCGGGTAACAGCTTTTCACAGCGGGTCAACAGCTCCCGCAGCTCGTCGGCGGGAGTCAAATGCTCGTCACGAATTGCCCTTGCCATCGTTCAATCGTCGCCGGCTTCCTCGCCGGCTTCCCCTTCGGCTTTCTCGCGCGCCTTGCCGGCCTTGTCCATCTCGTTCCACACGCGGCCGATCCCCTGTTTGATCTGCGATTCGGTCTTGGACTTATTGGCCGCAGGGATGGGGAACCAGCCGGCGATTTCGCGCAGGACGCTCTGCACCGTTTCCTGTTTGGTCTTGCGCTGACGATAGTACAGCCGCACGCGCGCGCGCATGAAGCGAATGTACTCCGACATGCGCTCGGTGGCCTCGCGGCCGCAGATCGGGCCGCGGCCCGGCACGATCTGATCGGCCTTGAACTTGCGGATATAGGTGAGACCGTCCAGCCATTCCTTGGAGTTGGCCTGGGCCATGTACGGATGCTGATCTACCCACACCGCGTCGCCGACGAACAGGATGCTCTCGTTCGGCAACCAGATCACCGAGGTGGCGGCCGTGTGGCCGCCGATGCGGATGATGCGCAGATCGCGGCCCCCGCGCACGATGTCCAGCCGGTGCGAGAAGGTGATCTTGGGCACGATGATCTGGATGTCGGTGAACTGCGCCTGGATTTCCGGCTCCTTTTTGAAGGAGTCAATCACCCGTTGTTTGAAGTTGTCGCCATAGCCCTTCATGTGTTTCCAGGCCTGTTCGTGCGCAACGACCGGCGTGGGCTGGAAATACTGGTTGCCCAGGATATGTCCGCGGTGATGATCGGTATTGATCACATACAGGAAAGGCTTGCCGCCGGAGCGCCGCATCAGCTCGTCGCGAAAGGCGCGCGCCCGGTCGGGCACCATCGGCGTGTCAATGACGATGACGCCGACATCGGTGATGATGCCGGCGTAGTTGGCCCCTCGATGGTCCGTTTCGATGAAGATGCCGGGAGAGATTTCCTTCATAGCCCTACTTTCCCAACAGGACATTGGTTGCGGCGCTCAGCGCGCGATCGAGCCCTTCAGCGGTCGGCGCGCCGCCCTGAGCCCATTCGGGTCGGCCGCCGCCGCGGCCGCCGGCCGCGGCCGTTGCCGTGCGCATCAGTTCCCCCATGTTGAGCATCACGTCATCGCTGCGGGCGAAGATGAGTTGGGGCCGCTCTCCGCGCGCGGCCAACAAGGCGATCGTGCCCGGTCGGCTGCGCAGCGCCTGGGCCAACGCCTTCACCCGTTCCGGCGGCGCATCCAATGCGCGCGCGATGATCCGACGTCCATCCACGGCCGCGCTTTCGGCCCACCACGCGGCGGCGGTCGCTTCGGCCCATTGCGCCTCCAGCTCTTCCAGGGCCTTGCGGGTGGCCTGCTGTTCGCGAGCGAGCCGCTCGATCGCGGCCGGCACTTCGTCCTGGCTGCAGGTGAAGCGGGCCGCCAGGCCGCTCGCCAGCGCCTGGAGCCGGCCATAGTCCGCGCGTGCCCGCCGGCCGCACAGGAACGATACCCGCAGCTCGGTCCCGCGTCGCTCGGCGCCGACGATCTTGATCAGGCCGATCTGCGCGCTGTTGGCGACGTGCGTGCCGCCGCAGGCCGACCAGTCGAAGCCCTCCACCTGCACGATGCGGATCGCTTCGGTGACCTTGGGCGGCTTGCGCAGGGGGAGCCGGGCCAGCTCTTCCTGCGTGACGAAGGTAGCCGTCACCGGCCGGGCCTCGTCAACCACGGCGTTGGCGGTCGCCTCGGCGGCTGCCAGCGCGTCGGCGTCCAGGTCGGTACGGTTCAGGTCAATCGTGCTGATCTCTGCGCCGAGATGAAAGGCGACCGTCTCGGCGTGACAACATGTCACGAACGCCTGCGACAGGACATGTTGCCCGGTGTGCTGTTGCATATGGTCGAAGCGTCGCGGCCAGTTCAGCGCGCCGGTCACGACCTCGTCCGGCAGGTCGGCCTCCAGCACGTGCCAGATGACGCCATCCGCGGCAAACACATCGGTCACGGCCACGCCGTTGAGCGTGCCCGTGTCGTGCGGCTGTCCGCCGCCGGTCGGGTAGAAAGCGGTGCGGTCGAGGGCGACCGCCGGCCGGCCGTCCACCTGTCGCCGGCCGACGATGCGGCCGGTGAATGCACGGAGATACGCGTCCTGGTAGTAAAGGCATTGGGTATGCATATGGTGTTGATTATAGGTCGCCCCAAAAGCGTCACAAACCCAAAACAACGGACAATGCTTGCCCTATCTGTTGGATATATGATTCGTCCAAATGTCCAAGCACCTTGATGATCCGACGCTTGTCAATGACCCGAATCTGCTCGCAAAGCACAACGGAATCCTGAGTCAAGCCTCCGACACCTGCAGGAACAGACACAT
>DAOTZV010000245.1:0-7781 GCA_034434235.1 Anaerolineae bacterium | reverse complement strand
TAAAGAGGAAGGCGAAATGAATTTCGCCTTACGTGGCAACTGCGAGGAGCTATGCTGGAGGACACTTATCTTTATCGGGAGATCCACGAACAGCCGGCCGTGCTGGCCGAGCTGCTGGAGCGCGAGCGCGCCGCGATCGGCCGGCTGGTCGCCGACATGGCGCGACGGCGCATCACGCACTGCGTCATCGCCGGCCGCGGCACCAGCGACAACGCCGGCCGGTATGCCCAATACCTGCTCGGCGCGGTGAACGGCCTGACGGTGGGACTGGCGACCCCGAGCCTGCACACGGTCTATGGCCGGCCCCCGCGCTACGAAGATGCGCTGGTGATCGGCATCAGCCAGAGCGGGAAGAGCCCCGACATCGTCTCGGTGGTGGCCGACGCCCGCCGCCAGGGCGCGCTGACCGCGGCCATCACCAACTTTCCCGACTCCGACCTGGGCCGGGCGGCCGATCACGTCATCGCGCTCCATGCCGGGGTCGAGCAGGCGGTGGCCGCCACCAAGACGTACACCGCTGAGCTGGCCGCCATCGCCCTGCTGAGCGCCGCCCTGGCCGCCGACGACGAGATGCGCCGCGCGCTCGATCGCATCCCTGCGCAGGTCGAGGCCACGCTGGCGTTAGCCCCCGAGATCTTGCAGCGGGCCGAACGCTATCGCTACATGCGCGTCTGCGCGGTGATCGGCCGCGGCTACAACTACGCCACCGCGTTCGAGATCGCGCTCAAGATCAAGGAGCTCACCTACGTGGTGGCCGAGCCGTACAGCAGCGCCGACTTCATGCACGGCCCGGTGGCGCTGATCGAGCAGGCGTTCCCGACCATCGTCGTCGCGCCTTCGGGCCGCATGTTGCCCGAGATGGCCGCCTTCGTCGGGTCGGTGCGCTCGCGCGGCGCGGAGGTGATCGCGATCAGCGATGACGCTGAGCTGCTGGCCCAGGCGCGCACCGCGTTCCGCCTGCCCGTCACGGCGCCCGAGTGGCTCTCGCCACTGCTCGGCATCGTGCCGGGGCAGCTCTTCGCCATGTCGCTGGCGCACGTGCGCGACCTGGACGTGGATCGGCCGCGCGGCTTGCAGAAGGTGACGGAAACGCGCTGAGCGGCCGGGGAAATTCAGGCCGCCACGGGGATGGTGAAGGTGAAGGTGGAGCCGCGGCCGGGCTCGCTCTCGGCCGACACCTGGCCGCCGTGGGCCAGGACGAGCTGTTTGACGATCGCCAGTCCCAGCCCCGCGCCGCCGGTCTGGCGGGCGCGCGATTTGTCGGCCCGATAGAAGCGCTCGAAGACGTGGGGCAGGTCCTCGGGGCTGATGCCCGTGCCGGTGTCGCGCACCGATACGGCTACCTGCCGGCCGACGACGCGGGCCGTGATCCGGATCTGGCCGCCCGCGGGCGTGTGGGCAATCGCGTTGTTCAGCAGGTTGCGCAACACCTGGCCGATGCGCTCCGGATCCACCTCGACGGCGGGCAGGTCGGCAGGCAACTCGACGCTCAGGTTCAGCTCCTTCGCCTCGGCCTGGGGCCGCAGGATCGCTGCCGCCTGCTGGACGATCGTCGCCAGGTCGGCCGGCTGGCGGACCAGCTTGAGCTGGCCGGCTTCGGCCTGGGCCAGCTCTTGCAGATCGGCCACCAGCCGGCTGAGGAGCATCGTTTCTTCGTACAGGTTGGCCACCAGGTCGGCGTCGGGCGTCAACAGGCCGTCGCGGGCCGCCTCCAGATAGCCGCGCAGGTTGGTGAGGGGCGTGCGCAGCTCGTGCGCCACGTCGCTCACCATGTTGCGGCGAAGCTGCTCTTGTTGCGCCAGGCTATCGGCCATGGCGTTGAACGCGCGGGCCAGGTGGCCGATCTCGTCCGGCGAATCCACGGGCACGCGCACGGTGAGATCGCCCTGCTCCATGCGCTCGGCCGCCCGCGTCAGGCGTTCGATCGGCCGCAGGATGCGCATCGAGAGGGCCAACGTCACCAGCACGGCGGCCAGGCCCGCGATGACCGCGCCCAGCAACACCGAGCGGTTGATCGCCGAGACGAAAGCCACGTCGGCGGCCGACGGGCCGGTCGCCGGATCAATATAGAGGAAGCCGACCGGCCGGCCGCGCGCGACGAGCATGGCCGAGGGTTGCCATTCGGCCCCGACCGTGCGGCCCACCAGGGTGCGCTCCGAATCGCTCACGATGCGGCCCTGCGTATCGGCGATGATCACGCGCTGGCCGCTCATCTGCGCCAGGCGGTCCACCTCGACCTGCACGTCGTCCCAGAGCTGCGCCCGTTCGTAGGCCCGCATCAGGACGCCCGCAAAGCGGCTGTAGCGCATGTCCCCGCGATCGGCCACGTAGCGCTGGAACTCGCCGGCCGTGCGCTGGCTGGCCACCAGCGCCGTGACCCCGACGGCAACGATCACGACCAGCGTGATGCCGGCCAGGAGGCGGAAGCGCAAGCTATGCCACATGGTTCCTCGCTGCATGCCCCTCGAAGCGATAGCCCACTCCCGGCACCGTGCCGATGTAGCGCGGCCGGCCCCCTTCCGGCTCGATCTTCCGGCGCAGGTTCATGATGTGCACGTCAATGGTGCGCTCCACGCCCACGTAATCGAAGCCGAAGACGCGATCCAGCAGCTCGGCGCGGGAGAAGGCGCGGCCGGGCTCGCGCGCCAGCGTCTCCAGCAGGCGGAACTCGGTCGGCGTGAGGGCAACCGGCTTGCCGGCCAGGAGCACCTCGTGGCGCACCAGGCTGATGACCAGGTCGCCGAACTGGAGGTCGTCCGCGGCTTCTTCGGACGGATAGGCGCGGCGCAAGACCGCGCGAATGCGCGCCATCAGCTCGCGCGGATTGAACGGCTTGGTCAGGTAGTCGTCGGCGCCCAGGTCGAGGCCGCGCAGCTTGTCCTCGTCGGTGCTGCGCGCGGTGAGCATGATGATCGGCACGCGCGATTCCGTGCGCAACAGACGACATACGTCGGTGCCGTCCAGCTCGGGCAGGAGCAGGTCGAGGACGATCAGATCGGGCTGTTTGCTGCGCGCCACCTGGAGCGCCTCGCGGCCGTCATGCGCGGTGAGCACGTTGTAGCCGTCTCGCTTGAGGTAGAGAGCTACCAGGTCCACGATCTTGTGATCGTCGTCTACCACCAGGATCGTTCGCTTCATATCCCAATCTTATCTTGAATTGCCCCGGCGGACAAATCGCCGTTCGGGCCATAAAATCCAAGAGGGGAACGAAAGTTGCCCTTCGTTCCCCTCGTCCATCAGGCGGCCGGTCCCGTTCTTGTCATCCGAAGGGCACATGGCCTGCGCCGGCGGGCGCACGGCCATGCGCCCCTGCAACGCCCATCTACTCAGGAGGAGGTGCCGGGGGTCGGGGTGGCTGGCGGCATCCAGAACCCCTTGCCGCCGAAGCCGCGCATGCCGCCATGTCCCCTGAATCCGCCGCGGCCTCCCATCATGTAGCCCTTCTCCAGCCCTTGCAGGAGCCAATCCGCCTGCTCCTGGCTGATCTTGCCGTCCTTCACGGCCTGGGCGATGGCGTCCTTCATGCTCTGCACCCGGGCCGCGTTCACCGCTTCCTGGACCTTCGACAGGTCAACGCCCTGGGCCTTGGCGATCTCGTCCAGGGTCTTGCCGCTGTGCAACTGCTCGAACAACTGCGTCGGGGTCAGGTTCAGCGCCTTGGCGATCGCATCGAACTCGCTGTTGGGACCGCCCCAGAAGCCGAAGCCGCGGCCGAACTTGCCCAAAAACCCATGCGGGGTCGTCGGCGTCGGGGTGGCGGATTGGGCCGCTACAGTGCCCACCGCCAGCGCGCCGACCAGGACGAAGAGCGCCAAAACGCCCGCTACTGCCAACCACTTCTTTCCTTTCATACTCGTCTGTATCCCTCCGTTCTCAAGATCAGATGTCTCAGGCCGTCCGCCTGTCGCCCGTAATGTACCAGAGGCGTGTCAAGATCTGATAAAGATCGCGTTGGGTTTCGGTTGAATGCCGCGGCCCCGTGGCCAGAAAACGCCATACTTGCAGGATTCCGGCTTCACGGCTATAATCGTCAGAGCTGAGGCTAAAGCTGAGGTTAAGGCCAAGGTTGAGGCTGAGGTTGAGGGTTCGTCGCTGTGGTTTGTAGCGACGGCTGGCGATCCCGATCTTGACTTTTGCGAACGTGATTGAATGCGCTATAAATTGCTGATCGCCGGCGCCGGCATCGCCGGGCTGCTCCTGTTGATCTCGGGGCTTGGGGTGTTTGGCGCCGGCACGCGACTCGAACGCGGCCCGGTGACGCCGTCGGCTGGGGGGGGCTCGGCGCCGGGCCGGCCGGCCGCCGGCGCCGAGCGGGCCGCGCTTGCCACGCGCAGCGCGGCCGCCACCGCCACGGCCGCGGCCCTGCCGGTGCTATCCGACGCGGTCTCCACCCCTACGCCGACCGCCCGCCCCGACGCCACGCTGCGCCGGCTGCCCGTCTTGCCCACGCCTACCCCCTTGCCCAACAGCGCGGCACCGCGCCTGCTCAACGGATTGCCGGTGGATATGATCGTGGTCCTCTCGGACGAAACGGCCGCCAACGTGCGCCAGATCTACGCGCAGGGACAGGCGCTGGGGCGCAATCCGCGCGCCTTCGCCAAGGTGGGCGACAGCACGATGCTCTGGCCGCCGTTTCTGTCAGGTTTCGACTGGGGCCGCTACCGGCTCGGCAACTTCGGGCATTTGCAGCGAACGGTGGATCGCTTCGCCGGCTTCTTCGCCCGCGAGAGCGCGGCCGTGCGCAAGGGGATGCATAGCTGGGAAGAGCTCGATCCGGCGCAGGCCGATCCGGGCAGGTGTTTGCCGGGCGAGACGCCGTTGACGTGCGAGCTGCGCGCGACCAACGCCAGCTTCGCGCTCATCCGGCTCGGCGCGAACGACAGCCTGACGCCGGGCCAGTTCGAGCCGGCCATGCGGCAGATCATCCAGACGTGCATCAACCTGGGGGTGGTGCCGATCGTGGGCACCAAGCCGGATCACTACGAGGGGCCGGAGAACACGCTCAATCAGCTCATCCGTCGCCTGGCGGCCGAGTATCGCGTGCCCCTGTGGGATTTCGACCTGTTGGCCGAAACGGTGCCCGGCCGCGGGTTGCAGCCCGATGGCCTGCATTTGAAGGAAGGGGGCACCGACGACTACACCGACCCGACCGCTTTCCAGTTCATCGGGCCGCTGGAAGACCTCTCGGCGCTGATGGCGCTGGACGCCGCCAGCCGGGCGGCCGGCGGCGAACGATAGAAGCCCATCCATGTGGCGGTCGCACGACCATAAATGGATCGTGCGACCCATGCAGCGCCCGGTGAACCGGGCTGGAGCACACGCGGCGAGACCGCCCAGCCCCGTTGACGGGGCGCTGCTCTGTAGCCCGGCGATTCATCGCCGGGCGGCCCTCATTTCCCCACTCATTCCCCCACCTGCGGCGTCGGCCGGATCGGCGCATGGTCGCGCGCGGCGATCGCCTCCTGGATGAGCGAGGCGTAGTAGAGCGCGCCTTCCGGCTTCAGGTGATGGCCGTCGTTCCAGAACAGCTCGGGGCGTTTGGCGGTCAGCTCGTACCAGTCAATCAACATCGCGTTCCGATAGCGTTTCACCCCTTCGCCGATCACCCGATTGTTGTTATCTTCCCACGCCCGCGGCACCCGCACGTTGAGCACGACGACCAGCCGGCGGTCGGCGAGCACCTGCATGATGCGGTCGAAGCTCTCCTTCGGATACACGCCGTTGTTGCCCAGGTGGAGCACCACGATCTCGCCGAGCCGGCCGCTCTCCTTCGCCTCCTGCAACTGCGCCAGGAACGCATCCACGGGCGGCCGATAGACCTGGCGGCCCTTCTCGGCGTCCACTTCGATCTCCGGAAAGACCTGGCGGAGGGCCGGCGCCGCGCCCTGCATGACCGAGTCGCCGAACGCGGTGATGCGGTAGGTGGGCGTCGCCGCGGCGGTGGATGTGATCGTCGGGCCGGCGGCCGGCGTCACGGCGGCGGTGGGCGTGGGGGTGGTGATGGTCAGCGTCGGCCGGCGAGAAATCCGCAGCGCGTCGGTCTCGTCGTCGCCCTGGCCGGCCGGCGCAATGGCCGTCCCGACGGCCGGGGCGGCCGTGGCTTCGGACGCGGCGGCCGGGGCGGCCGCTGTTGCATCCGGGGCGGGCAGCTCGACCGCGGGCTTCGGCGGCCCGGAGGGGGATGTCGCCGTCGGCCCGGCCTGAACGGTGGGCGTGGGCGCAACGGCCGTCGCGGCAAGGGGGATGGCCGTCGGCGAGGGCCGCGCGCCCCCGCTGCCGTCGCCCGGAGCGGCGTGGGCCTGGGGCGCGGCGGCCACCAGGTAGGCGGGCGGGGCCGGCGGCTGGGCGCGCACGACCGACGAACCCAAGACGATCGAGCCGACCGCAATGGCCAGCAAGCCGGCCGCCCAGCGGAAGGCGAGCAGGAGCCTCTGGCGCCCCTGCGCATGACGGAGCGTCTGCCACGAGCGTTCGATGGCGCCCGAGCGCACCGGCGTCTCCACCAGCCGGAACGACAGCTCGGCCAGGATCAGCGTGAGCGCGAAGCGCAGCGCCAGCAGCGGCGGGCCGTCGAGCGTCGTATCCAGTTGCGGCCGGGTGAGCATGAAGACCGGCCAATGCCACAGGTAGATGCCGTAGGAGCGCAGGCCCACCCAGCGCAACACGGCCGAGCCGAGCACCGCCTGCACCAGGCGACCCTTGCGGTGCACCGAGGCTGCGATCAGGGTGGCGGTGCTCAGCGCCACCAGCCCGAACCCCCCGCGGTAGAGGAACGGATCGAACTCCGAGATCTTCAGGCACAGGACGAGCAGGCCGGCCAGCGCGGCGAAGCCGATCGCACTGAGGGGCAACCTGGCCCCCAGGCCGTCGGACCGGCCGGGCGTCCACACGAACGCCAGCGCCACCCCGACCAGGATGCCGGCCGCGCGCGTATCCGTCCCGTAGTAGACGCGCGAGGGGTCCATGTCGGGCTGATAGAGCACGCCCATCAGGATGGCCGATGCCAGCGCCACGACGAGCACGCCGGCGAGCACGCGGCGTTCGCGCCAGCGTCGCATGGCGAACACGAAGGCCAGGGGCCAGAGCACGTAGAACTGCTCTTCCACGGCCAGCGACCAGAGATGGCGGAGCATGGAGGGCCGGCCCACCGTCTCGAAATACGACTTGTGGCTGAAGATCAGGTACCAGTTGGTCGAATAGCCGAAGGCCGCGGCCGCGTCCCCGCGCAGGCCGGCGACCTCTTCCGGCAGGAAGAGCACGGCATACGCCAGCACCAGGATGATCACGGCGAAGAGCGCGGGCAAGAGGCGTCGGGCGCGGCGCAGCCAGAAGTTCTTCAGCACGATCCGGCCCGTCTCGCGCCATTCCGAGAGGAGCAGCGAGGTGATCAGATAGCCGCTGATGGTGAAGAAGATCTCGACGCCGAGGAAGCCGCCCGGCATCCAGCGCAGCCCGGCGTGATAGATGAGCACCGCGATGACCGCGAGCGCGCGCAGGCCATCCAGCGCGGGCAGATAGGGCAACCGTGCGCTGTGGCCTGGCGGCTTCGGTGCGGGCGGGCGGGGTGTGGCGACCATCTCAACTCATCCAGACGTTCGTGTGGCCCGAAAGGTTGCAAGACGCTTCGGGGCCTTCATCCTCCACATCTCATTCTACCCCAAATCGGGGCCGACGCCAAACGCGGGATGCTCGTCAAGTTGTCAAACGTCCGCCGGCGCGGCCCTGAGCGCAACTAATCTTGTCATTTGTTGACAGACGTGTTATACTCGTGAGGCGCAACG
>DAOTZV010000244.1:0-4952 GCA_034434235.1 Anaerolineae bacterium | reverse complement strand
GCCGACCTGGCCAATCGCATGGCCGCCGCGGGACACGACGTCGAGCTGATCACGACCGCTCGCCTGCCGGCCGACCGCTACGACGGCCGCGTGCGCATCGCGACGCCCGTGGCTCTGCAGACCACCGGCTTCGGCCGCGAGGGGCTGGATCTCCGCAGCTATCGGCGAGTGGCGGCCGCCCTGGATGCCGCGGCGGCCGCGCAGGCGGTGGTCCACTTCACCGGGCCGCACCTGTGGAACGTGCCGTTGCTGGCCCGCCTGGCCCGCCGCGGGGCGCCCGGCGTGCACACCCTCCACGACCTGGACCCCCATCGCGGGGTCCGCTTCGGCAGCCTGATCCGCCTCTGGAACCGCCTGGTGATCCGCTACGCCGATCGCATCCTGGTGCACGCCCAGGCCTACCGCGAACGGCTGTTGGCCGGGGGATTGGCGGCCGAACGGGTGACGGCGGCGCCGCTGTTGCACCTGTTTCTCGGCTCGACCGCGCTCAGCCATCGGCCCGATCTGGCCGACAACGTGGCCTACGAGCCGTTCGCCCTCTTCTTCGGCCGGCTGGAGCGCTACAAGGGGGTGGAGACCCTGCTGGCCGCGGCCGCCATGCTGAACGGCTGGAACGACCATCCCTATCGCATCGTCCTGGCCGGAGCCGGGCCGCTCGACCGACTGTGGGCCGGCGCGCTGCCGCCGCAGGTCGAGCTATTGGCCGGCCATGCCGACGATGCCCGGGCCGTAGACCTCTTCCGCCGCTGCCGGCTCGTGGTATTGCCCTACACCGACGCCAGCCAGTCGGCCCTGGTCGCGGCCGCCTATTTCTTCCGCAAGCCGGTGATCGTCACCCGCGCCGGCGCGCTGCCCGAATACGTGGAGGACGGCCGCACCGGCTATGTGGTCGAGCCCGATCATCCGGCCGGCCTGGCCCGCCGCCTGGCCGAACTGCTCGACGCCCCCGACCGCGCGGCCGCCTTCGGCGCGGCCGGCCGCGCCTGGTACGACGCGCAACGCCGCGCCGAAGAAGCGACCATCCTGAAGCTCTATCAAGACCTGGCAAGAACAGAAAGGTAGCTCGCATGCGGACGTCCGATGCCATTGCCCCTCTGCCCCTGGCCGGGCGACGCGCGCTCGCCAGGCGTGGCCGGCTGTTGCGCCTGACGCTGGCCGAGCGCAGTCTGCTTTTGGTGGCCGTGGACCTGCTGTTGCTCAACGCCGCACTGGCGCTGGCCGCCGCCTGGCTGGCCGGCTATCCGCCGGCCGCGGTGTTTTCGCCGGGCTATCTCAAATGGTACATCACCCTGAGCCTGCTGTGGCTGGCGGCGGCCAACATCCTGGATCTCTACAATCTGGCGCGGGCGGCCAGCGGCACGGCCATCATCGGCATGAGCAGCCTGGCGGCCTTCCTCACCGCGCTGATCTACCTGATGATCCCCTGGCTCACGCCGGCGATCACGAACCGCATCTACGGCGCAGGCTTCATCCTGCTGGCGGTCGGCGGGATCACCGGCTGGCGGGCGCTCTATGCCCGCGGGCTATCGCAGCCGGCGTTCTATCGCCATGCCCTGGTGGTGGGCGACGGCGCGGCCGCGGCCGGCCTGCTCGCCGAGCTGCGCGCCGGCGCTGCGGCCCATCGGCCCAATCCCTACCGCGGCACCGGCTATCTCATCATCGGCGTCGTGCCCTTGCATGGCGGGCAGGGGGACGGCCAACTGCCGGTGTTGGGCGCGCCCGACCAACTGGTTGGCCTGGCGCGACAATACGACGTGGACGAGATCATCCTGGCCGATCCGGTCGCGGCCCAGGCCGACCCGGCCACATTTCAGGCGTTGCTCGATTGCCGCGAGCTGGGCATCCCGATCCGGGCGCTCGCCGAGGTCTACGAGCGGATGACCGCGCGGCTGCCGGTGGAGTACGCCCGCTGCGATCCGGCCCTGACCCTCAGCCCGGCCGACAGCGCCAGCAACCGGCTGTATATAGCCGCCAAATGGCTCATTGACCGGATCGCCGCGCTGATCGGCCTGATCGCCCTGGGATTGCTGGCGCCCATCATCGCCCTGGCCAATGCGATCTGGTGCCCTGGCCCGCTCTTCTACTATCAGGAGCGGCTGGGGCTGGCCGGCCGGCCGTTCATCGTGCGCAAGTTCCGCACCATGGTGCCCGACGCCGAGCGGACGACCGGCGCCACCTGGGCCGCGGCCGGCGATCCGCGCATCACGCCGGTCGGCGCCATCCTGCGCCGCTCGCGGCTCGACGAGTTGCCGCAGGTCCTCAACGTGCTGGCCGGCGAGATGAGCCTGGTGGGCCCGCGGCCCGAACGGCCCGAGTTCGTCGGCCGGCTCGCCGAGGAGCTGCCGGCATACCGCATCCGCCACGCGGTCAAGCCGGGCATCACCGGCTGGGCGCAGGTGCGTTGTCCCTACGGCGATTCGATCGAGGCGGCCCGGATCAAGCTGGAGCACGACCTGTACTACGTGCGCCATGCCAGCCTCTATCTCGATCTGATCATCCTGCTGAAGACGGCCGCTGTGGTGTTGGGCCTGCGGGGCCGCTGATGGCTGCGATCCTTCTCCTCACCCAGGTCCTGCCCTACCCGCTGGACGCCGGGCCCAAGGTGCGGGCGTACACCATGCTGCGCCACCTGGCCCAACGCCACGCGGTGATCCTGGTCTCCTTCGTGCGGCCCGATGACCGGGCCGGAGCACGTGGCGCACCTGCGCGACATCGCGGCCGCGGTGCACATCGTGCCCACCCGCCGCTCGGCCGCGGCCAATGGGGTCGCGGAAGTCAGGGGGCTGTTCACCGGCCTGCCGGTCGCACTTGTTGTCGGAGCCAAACCATAGTACAATGCCGGCAGTGAGCAAGACCGAACGCAGGGTAGACGATGAGCAACATCATTCCCTCTGACGAAGTGACCATCAACGTCAACGATCAATCGGCCCATACCGAAGTGGTGCACGAGATCGTGCGCCGGTTGGTGCAGGGCATGCATCCGAAACAGATCCTTCTTTTCGGGTCGCTGGCCTATGGTCAGCCGGATGAGGGCAGCGACATTGACTTGATGGTGATTGTGTCGGAGTCCGATTGTCCACCGCACCGTCGTGCCCAGGCGGCCTATGCCTGTGTGGGCGCCGTGGGGGTGGCCAAAGATCTGGTCGTGTTAACCGAGGAGGAGTTCGAGCGCCAGGCGCGCGTGGTTACTTCTCTGGCCCGGCTCGTGAAAGAACAAGGCAAAATCCTCTATGAACGACGAGAAGAATCGTCAAGTTCGTAACTGGTTGCGCAAAAGCCAGAGCGACCTGGGCTCAGCCCGACAGCTCCTGCAAGGCCCACAGGTGTATCTGGATACCGCTGTCTATCCCTGTCAGCAAGCAGCCGAGAAAGCGCTGAAGGCGTTTCTGACCTATCACGATATTTCTTTCGCCAGAACCCATGACCTGACCGAGCTGGTGGCATTGGCCGAAAGCGCTAACCCCGCTCTGGGAACATGGATGCCAGCCGCTCAGGAGCTGACGCCATACGCCGTTCAGTTTCGCTATCCGGGCGACATGCTCGAACCGGAAAGCGCAGAGGCCGCGCATGCGCTTCAGCAAGCCGAGGCTCTGGTGGCGTTTGTGCTGACGCTACTTCCGGATGAAGCCAAACCGTAGCATCCGGCGCGGGATTGAGCTCTTCCTGTTATCGTACATCGTACATTCCACATTCGCCATTCCATATTGAACATCCTTCTCCTCACCCAGGTCCTGCCCTATCCGCTGGACGCCGGGCCCAAAGTGCGGGCCTACACCATGCTGCGCTACCGGGCCCAACGCCACGCGGTGACGCTGGTCTCCTTCGTGCGGCCCGACGACCGGCCGGAGTACGTGGCGCACCTGCGCGGCATCGCGGCCGCGGTGCACACCGTGCCCATCCGCCGCTCGGCCGCGGCCAATGTGGCCGCCGGGGTCCATGGGCTGGGGCGCTGGGGTCAAGCGCTTGGCGAAAGGTGAAAGGTGTGCTACAATTTCCATCCAAATATCATGGCGCCGGGAAAGATGTATGAGCCTGGATGTGTCTGCCGTTGACCTGGAACGTTACCGTGCATTTGCCCAGACGCGTCTGCGCAGCGAGCGCGCGCAATGCGAGGCAAGGCGGCAACGCGCCTGGCGCCTGGCCCGACGAGCAGCCGAACTGCTCAAGGCCGAGTTCGGGGTGCACAAGGTGGCCGTCTTCGGCTCATTGATCCACCCTGACCGCTTCACCCAATGGTCTGACGTGGATCTGGCCGCCTGGGGCTTAACAGCGGCCAACTGGCTGAAGGCCAGCGCGGCCGTCCGCGCGTTGGACAGCGACATCGAACTCAACGTCGTGGATGTGACAGCGTGCTCGCCAGACCTCCTGGCGGCCATCGAGCGGGATGGAGTGCCCTTATGATCCTGCGCTATCGCCTCCTGGCCGAGCGCCTGCGAGTCGAACTCCAGGCGCTGCAGCGGATCGTTGCTCGCGCCGAAAGCGCAATGGCGCTGGCGCGCCGGCGCAGGGACCTTTGGTGGAGTGGATAGACGTATGAACCAGTATAGTGGCAGCAACTTCGACGATTTCCTGGCCGAGGAGGGCATCCTGGATGAGGTGACAGCGCGGGCCTACAAGCGTCTGCTGACCCTTCAAATCCAGGATGCCATGGCAGAGACTCAAATGAGCAAGAGCGAGTTGGCCGGACGGCTGCAGACCAGTCGCTCCCAGCTGGATCGCCTGCTGGATCCTGAGAACACGGCCATCACCCTCGATTCGCTGGAACGACTGGCGCGCGCCCTGGGCAAACAACTGGTCATCCGCTTCGCCTGATGGCAGCTTGCCGACGCCAGGAGCTCATCCTGCTGTCCACTTGCCCACCGCAGGTCGCGGCCGCATTGCCCCGCAAGCGTGGCGCGCTGGATGGCTGGCGACGGCGCTTGCAGACGGTTGATCGCACCCTGCTGGTCGCC
>DAOTZV010000243.1:0-2170 GCA_034434235.1 Anaerolineae bacterium | reverse complement strand
CATCATACCGCGGCCGGCGCCCCGCGACAACCGAGAAACCTCCCAACCGATTCAGACCTTTCTCTGATTCCCCTCCCCCCTTTCCTGTGCTATCATATCCCCGGCCCGCTGAAATAGCGGCCGAACTTCTCGCGCAGCCAGTGGTAGCTCAGCCGCGCGTCCTCCGGCAGGTTCCAGGCCACCCGGCACTCGGCCAGGATGGCGGTCTTGTGGGTGTCTACGGTCTTTCGGGTCACCGCCAGCCGATCGGCCACCTGGGCCGGACTCAGGCCCTCGGCAATGGCGCGCAACACAGCCACCTGCCGCTCGCTGAGCCGCGCCAGCACGGCCCGACACCGGCCTTGCTCCACTTCGTCCAGCCAGCGGGTGCGGGCCGCGATGATCTCGGCCGGGGACGCGTTGAGCAGGGGGCGCAGGCCGGGGAAGTAGGCGCCCAACGGCGCCAGCGGGACTTCGATGAGCTGCACGCCGGCTTCGGGCGGCACATGCAACAGCGCGCCGTCGCGCGCGGCCTGCGCGATCTCGTCCGGCGTGTACAGGTGCCAGGCCCGGTCGCCGTGCTCCAGGTGCAACAACGCAGCCGACACCGCCATCAGTGCCATCAGGCGCCGGCCGCCGGTCAACAACAGGTGCAGCCGCAGGCCGCGGGCCTTGAGCCCGGCGATCAGCCCGTGCACCGCGTGCCAGACCGCATCGGCGTCGGTCGTGTCGCAGACATCTTCCAGCGCGCGGTCTCCGCGCATGACCGGCGCCCCGCGCAGGTGGATCGTGCGGTCGCCGTAGCGGTCGCCGGGGAATGCCTCGGCCAGCCGGCGATAGGCCTGCCGGTAGCGCGGGCCGGCCAGGTGGATGACGATCACCTCGTCCACGGCCACGCCCCGGGCCAGGAGCAGGTCCAGGGCAAAGGTGACGATCTGCGGCTGGCCGCCCAACGGGGCCACCAGCACGGTTCGCGGGGAATCGTTCACGCGTCGTTCCTTATTCAGGTTAGGAGCCGATATGACGACCAATCTGCTTCCGGCGATCCTCATCGCCGGCCCGCCGCACAGCGGCAAATCCGTCCTCTCCTACCTCCTCTCCCGGCGCCTGCGCGAGCGGGAGGTGGCGCACATCCTGCTGCGCGCCGCGCCCGACGGCGAAGGGGACTGGTCCTACGAATGCCCCGCCGAGGTCCGCCTGCGCCAGCGCCGGAAAGGGGTCTACACGTCCCGCCTGCTCGAAGACCTGCTGCAGGCGATCCGCTCCCGCCACCTGCCCATGCTGGTAGACATCGGCGGCCGGCCGGACGCGGAGCAGCTCCGCCTGCTCGACGCCTGCACCCACGTCATCCACCTGTGGCGGGAGGACGACGACCGCCAGGCGTGGGAGGCGTGGCTGGAAGCGCGCTCCCTGATCCCCATCGCCGTCCTCCGCACCAAACTGACCCCGCCGGATCGCCTGGAAACGGACGCAGGCCCGCTGCGCGGGACGATCACCGGGCTGGACCGGGACAACCCGCAGCCGGGGCCCCTGTTCGAGCGCGTCCTGGAACGGGTGCAGGGCATCTGTAGCTACCCGCCGGAAGTCCTGGAAGCCGAACATCTGCGCCGGGCGCCGGCCGACGTGCCTCTGCTCACCGTGACCCAACTGGCCGACGCCATCGGCATCCGGCGGCCAGGCGAAGAGCTCTGGTGGGCGGCCGAGCACCTGCCGGCGGCCCTGGAGCGGGTGCCGGCGGGACGGCCGCTGGCGTTCTACGGCCGCGGGCCGTTGTGGCTGGCGGCCGCGCTCGCCGCCCGGGTGGCGCCGGCAAAGTTCTACGTCTTCGATGCCCGCTTCTACGGCTGGATGTTGCCCCCGCGGGCGATCCTGAATTCCAGCCGGGACAACCGGGAGTTCACCCTGGCCGCCCAGGAAACAGAAGCAGGGATCCGCCTGCGCTTCGACCCGCGGCCCCAATACCACGTCCTGCATCCCCGGCCGATCCACCTCCCCCCGCTGCCGGCCGCCGCGCCGGTGACCCTGGACGGCAAGATGCCCATCTGGCTGATCGCGGCCCTGGCACAGGCGTTGCGCGACCGGCCCCACCTGGCCGCCTGCGACCCGCGCCTCGGCCGGGAAGTCGTCTTCTGGCGCAACCCGTAATGCGAAATCCATCTCGCAACCTGTGCCTTTGCGATGTATGCCTCCG
>DAOTZV010000242.1:0-13581 GCA_034434235.1 Anaerolineae bacterium | reverse complement strand
ACCGACCAGAACCCCTCGAGTGCGCTGGCGGCGCGCGCCGGCTTGCCCTCGATGCGGTTGATGAATTCCACCTGCTCGTAATAGGTCGCGCCGTAGTGCCCGCTCTGCTGGATGAACTGGGGATAACACGGCTGGCTGATCACCGAGGGCCGATGATCGCCGCACAGGATCTCCAGGTGCGTCGAAGGTCGGCTCGCCGGCAGGTAGTCGTCGTTCTCGAAGGCCTTCAGCCGGCCCTCGTCGCCGCACAACACCAGCTCCTCATAGAACATCGGCGAGAACATGCACAGGTTGAAGTTGGCCCGCACGCCGTTCGCATACGTCACGATCACGAAGGCGTTGTCCAGGATGTCCGACTTCTCGCCGGCATACTCGAAGTCCAGGAAGTTCACCGCCTGGCTGCCGGTGGCAAAGACGCTCACCGGCCGGGCACCGGCGAACAGGTTCATCAGGTCGAAGTAGTGACAGCACTTCTCCACCAGCGTGCCGCCGGAGTACTTCGAGAACTTGTTCCACTGGCCCACCTTGTCCAGGAAGGGGAAGCGGTGCTCCATGATGGTGATCGTCTTGATCTCGCCGATGGCCTTGCGCTCCAGCGCGGCGTGGATCGCCTCCACGTAGATCGGCTTGTAGCGATATTGCAGGCCGATCTGAAAGACGGCCGGATAGGAGGCCGCAAGCCGGGCGATCTCGTAGGCATCGGCGATGGTGGTCGCCATCGGCTTCTCGAGCAGGATGTGCTTGCCCGATCGGACGGCCACGCGCACGATGTCTATGTGCGTGTAGTTGGGCGTGCAGATGATCAGGCCGTCCACGGCCGGATCGTTGCACGCGGCCTCCAGCGAATCGTAGGCCACCAGGGTGGCGTCGGCCGCGAACTGCCGCGCGGCCGCCTGCGCGGCCGCCACGCTGCGCGCGCTCGTGTCGAACACGCCGTGGATCGTCGCGCGGCCCTCCATCTGGGTCACGCGGATGTGCTCCATGCCGTTCAAGCCGCTGCCGATCACGTTGAAGCGATACTTCGGCTTCTCCGGCGCGAATAGATAGCGATCGCCTTCCGGCAGGTAGCTGAACAGAGGACTCAACGAAAAAACCCGATTGCGAAATTCCTTACCGTGGTGCATGGTTTTCCTCGTGTAACACCAATCCCCTCGCCGATCGAAGAACCCAATCAGGCCAGGTCTCACTGCAAGCGCACCGGCCGGCCCGTGCGGATGGACTCGACCGCGGCGAGCGCCACGCGCAGCGCGGCGCGACCGGCCTCGCCGCCGGCCACCGGCGGCCGATCCTCCAGGATGCAGCGGGCGAAGCTGGCGATCTCGCGCTGATACATGTCTTCGTCGGATATCGCGATCGTCTCCCACACGCCGCCCTCGCGCAGCCAGCGCGCCTCCTGGTGGGCCATGCCATAGGTCAGATAGAGCGCGCCCCCGGGGCCGAAGATGACGTCCGGCCCGTTGGCCGGGGCGACGCCGGGCGGCAGGCCCCACGAGCAGACGAAGGTGCCCGTGTCGGCCGAGGCGTAGCGCACGACGACCGTAGCAGTGTCTGTGGCCACGTTGCGGATGTGGGCGATCTCCGGCCGGCCGGCAGCCAGCTTGTGGCCGACGGCAAACACTTCGACCGGCTCGGCGCCGAAGAGCCGCGACCAGCCGTCGAACAGGTGCACGCCCATGTCTATCACCGGGCCGCCGTTGGCCTCGGCATCGTGCATCTCGCGCTTGGGCCGCAGCTCGCGGGCATCCAGCGCGTGATAGGCCAGTGGCCGGCCCAGATGGCCCTCGGCCAACCATGCGGCCACCCGATCCATCACCGGCGAATAGGGGCGCATGAAGCCGATGCCCAGCTTCACCCCGTGGCGCGCGGCCGCCTCAAGCATGGCGTCCGCGGCGTCGAGCGTCAACGCCATCGGCTTCTCGGCGAGGACGTGCTTGCCGTGGCCGGCCGCGAAGACCGCCACCTCGGCATGCAGATGGGTCGGTATGCAGACCGAAACGACGTTCACATCCGCGCGGGCGACCGCCTCGCGATAGTCGGCATACCACCGATCCAGGCCGCACATCTGCGCCAGCCGCTCGGCCCGATCGGGCCTGATGTCCGCGACCGCGACCACCCGCGCGTCGGGCAGGGCATTCCAGCGCTGCGCGTGGATCGCGCCCATCATGCCGCAGCCGACGACGCAGACGCGAAGGGTGGGTGAGGCTGAGGTCGAGGTTGAGGATGAGGTTGAGAAGGAAGCGGTATTCATCTGCATCATCCGTGAGTCGTTGTTTGGTGATCTTTGTGAGCGGTTGTTGCTGCGGACGCCGGTGTTACGCCCCCAGCCACTGCCGCAAGAACGCCCGGCTCATCCGGGCGCTCTCGATCGGCGGCCGCTTCGTCTCGTCCTGCTCCACCACCACCCAGGGCCAGGCGCGGCCGGCCATCACCGCGATCACGCCCTTCAGGTCCACCTCGCCTTCGCCCAGCTCCAGCCACTCCGTCCCGCGCGTGTCCTTCAGATGGAAGTAGGCGATGCGCGGGAGGAACTCGCGCGCCACCGCGACCGGATCGCCGCCCCCGCGCTGCACCCAGGCCACATCCAGGAGGAAGGAGACGCGCGCGGGATCGGTGTGGTCGCGCAGGAAGCGCAGCTCGCGACATCCGTCCTCGATCTCCCAGAAGTGGTTGTGGTACGCCAGGATCAGTCCGTGGCCATGGGCCAGCTCGCCGATGCGGTTGAGGTTGTCGGCCGCCTGCGCCAGCTCGTCGGCCGTCTTGCCCCGTTTCATGGCGCCGCTGAAGCAGAGGTGGGGCGCGCCGGCCGCGGCCGCAAACGCCATCGTTTGCTCCAGCCGGGCCAGCGCATCCCGCACCGCCTGCGGGTTCCAGATCTCACCGCCCACGTGGATGCCCGCGACCGCCAGGCCGTGATCCGCCAGCAGTTGGCGGAATGCCGCGGGTTGAGCCATGTCCAGGTGTTGCGCGCCGATCTCGATCCCATCGTAGCCGGCCGCCTTCACATCGGCCAGCACCTCCGCCAGCCGATGCCGGTTCGCTTCGGGCCCCCAGGGGCGAGTCTGTATACCGACTTTCATGATAGTTGCCTCCTTCTTTGTATGTGGCGATACACCGTCTCTGCGCGGAAGCGGCCAGCAGCTGCATCTCGTCGCTGACGTCTTCCGCTGACTTTTCACGTTTCACGTTTTACGTTTCACGTTTTACGTTTCACGTTTTACGTTTCACGTTCGCCGCATCACTCATACTTCGTCATATCCCAAAAGTTACAAAACCGCTTCAACCCCTCATCGGTCCACGGATGCGCGAACGAATCCTTGAACACGGCCAGCGCCGCGGTCACGATATCCGCGCCGGCCACCGCCGCCTCGACGATCTGCCGGCCGTTGCGCACCGCGCTGACGATGATCTCGCTGTCGAAGCCGTAGTTGTCGCGCATGGTCACCACCTCCTGGATGAAGCGGATGGTTTCCTCGCCGCTCGACTCCTTCCAGCCGATGAACGGCGAGACGAAGGTGGCACCCAGCCGCATGGCCTGCAACGCCTGCGAGCCCGAGAAGACCAGCGTCAGGTTCACGCGGATGTTCTCGCTGCGCAGCGCGCGCAGGGCGCGAAAGCCCGGCTCGGTGGCCGGCAGCTTGATGACGAAGTTGGGGCTGATGGCCGCCAGCTTGCGGGCTTCGGCCACCATTTCCCGCCAGTCGGTGTGATGCGGGTTCACCTCCACCGATACCGGCAGATCGGTGCCCCGGAAGATCTCGGCGATCTCGCGGATGGTCGTCATGAACGGCTTGCCCGCCGCCTGCACGTGTCGCGGGTTGGTCGTCACGCCGTCGATCGCGTACATGTCGAGGGCATACTTGATTTCATCGGTGATGGCGCTGTCGAGAAAGAACTTCATGGGAACTCCTGGTAGATGGTAATTGGTAGATTGGTAGATTGGTAGATTGGGATCAGCGGCCGCCGAAGCCGGTCATGGCGATCCCCTGCACGAAGTAGCGCTGGGCAACCAGGAACAGCGCAACGATGGGCGCGACCATGACCGTGCCGGCCGCGAAGACCAGCTCCCAGTTGGCCGCGTTGGAGTCGTTGATCGAGCGAATGCCCAACGCCAGGGTCCACTTGTCCATGCTGTTCAGGTAGATCAACGGTTCAAGGAAGCTGTTGTAGTGCTGCAACAGCGCGAAGACGGCCACCGTGGCAATGACCGGCTTGCACAACGGCAACAGGATCTCGGTCAGGATGCGCACGCGGCCCGCGCCATCTATCAGCGCGGCCTCCTCCAGCTCCATCGGGATGCCGCGGAAGAACTGCTGGATCAGGAAGACGTAGAGCGCCGTGTTCGCGCACCAGTACGGCACGATCAGCGGCAACCAGGTATCTATCCACCCCAGGTACTTGAAGATGATGAAGCGCGGGATCAGCGTCACGACCTCGGGCAACATCATGGTGGCGATGAGCAGCGAGAAGAAGAAATCGCGGCCCGGCCAGCGGATGCGCGCGAAGGCATAGGCCACCATCACCGACGAAACCAGGGTGCCCGCCACCGCCAACGCCACCACGATCACCGTGTTCTCGGCAAATTTGGCCAGCGGGATCACCTGAAATACCCGCACGTAGTTGCTCCATTGCGGCTCCCGGGGGATCCAGGTGATCGGGTGCTGGAAGATCTCGGTCGAGGCCTTCAGAGAGGCCGACACCATCCACAGCGTCGGCACCAGAAACGAAACCAGCAAGGCGGTCATCAGGAGCTGGAGAAAGATCAACCAGAGCTGTTCCAGAACCCGTCGCCGCGAAAAGACCGGTCGAGAGAGCGCGGAAGTTGCCATCGCCGTCCTCCTTTACGCCTCGTAGTAAACCCATTTGTTCGACAGATAGAACTGCGCGATCGTGAAGCCGACGATGATCACGAAGAGCTCCCACGCCAGCGCCGAGGCATAGCCCATGTTGAAGAACTGGAACCCCTGTTGCCAGATGTTGAGCACGACGAACAGGGTGGCGTTCTCGGGGCCGCCGTCGGTCATGATCTTGGCCGGAATAAAAGTCTGAAACGAGTTGATGATG
Organism: Anaerolineae bacterium; assembly: GCA_034434235.1. GTDB lineage: Bacteria > Chloroflexota > Anaerolineae > CG2-30-64-16 > CG2-30-64-16 > CAKZKT01. The sequence goes on along the minus strand of DAOTZV010000242.1, from coordinate 8,520 downwards.
GCGATGACCATGTTGTAAAAGATCAACGGCGTCATCATGGGGATCGTGATGTGCCACATGCGGCGGAACGCGCCGGCCCCGTCAATGCTGGCCGCCTCATAGAGGCTCTGCGGGATGTTGCCCAGCCCGGCGATGAAGATCACCATCTGGCGGCCGATCATCCAGAACGACATGAAGATAAAAGCCGGTTTGGCCAGGTTCACGTCGAAGAGCCATTTCTGCGGCGGGATGCCCACCCAGCCGAGCACCTCGTTCAGGATGCCGTATTCATAATGGAAGACCCGCTGCCACACCACCGCGCTCGCCACGAGCGGAACGATGATCGGCAGGTAGAAGCCCGCCCGATAGACATCGCGGAAGCGCAGCTTCTGCGTCAGCGCCAGCGCCAACGAGAAAGAGATCAGCAACTGGATCGGCACGGCGAACACGGTGTAATACGCGCTGTTGTAGAGGCTCAGGTTGGCGCGCGGATCGGCGATCATCTTGACGAAGTTCTGGAGCCCGACGAAGCGCGGGGGCGAAAGGAGGTCCCATTTATTAAAGGAGAGCCAGATCGAATAGAGCATCGGAAAGGCCGTGAAGGCCAGGAACCCGACGATGAAAGGCGCCGCAAACAGATAGCCCGCCGCCCACTCGCGCAGCTTCAAGCGGCTCGGCAACCGCGTCTTGCTCAACGTTGCATTGACAGACACAGGGAGGCCTCCTCATGTTGATACGGGCGTCAAACGTCAAACGTCAGGTCTCCCGACGTTTGACGTTTGACGTTTTTACGTTTTACGCTTCGCGCCTCAACCCTTATTCGCCTCGTCCAACAGCTTCTGCAGCGCCTCGTCTACCTTCGGCAACACCTCGGACGCCTTGGCCTTGCCGGCGATCATCGGGTCCCAGCCGACCGGCTTGACGACCTCGCTCCACATCTTGGAGCGCGGCACCGCGCTCACCACGTCGATCTGGCCCCGCTTGAATGCTTCGAGGAACGCCTTGCCGTTGCTGACGCCGTAGAGCTCCTTGATGCGCGGGATCCAGAAGCTCTCGACCAGCTTGGGGTCGTTCGGGATGCGGCCGGTGGTCTCGGAGTAGATCTTATCCCCCTCTTCGCCGGCCATGAAGGCCGCGAAGGCCCAGGCCGCTTCCTGGGTATCCGGCTTGCTCTTGGGCACGGCCAGGCCCTCCGACCAGCCGCGATGCGGCCGGTTCGGGTCCTTGTACTTCGGCATCAGCACCACGTCGAACTCGACTTCCTTCTTCTGCTCGCGCAACTGCGGGCTGTTGAGCTGGGTGAAGAACCAGGCGCCTTCGTACTTCATGGCGCAGTTGCCGGTCTGGATGGTGTTGGCACCGCCCGATTGATCGGCCGGGGTCGGCGCGATCTTGAGCGTGTTGTAGACGTCGTTGGCCACGAGCTGGACGATCTCGACGATCTCGGGCTGATTGAACTGCGCCTTCTTCGGATCCACGATGTTGTCGAACTCGCGCTTGCCCGTGCCGACGATCCAGCCGATGTCGCGGAACCAGTTGCCGTTGGCCTGAAGGCCGAACATCTTGTTGGGGCCGTCGGTCTTCGTCAGCTTCTTGGCGATGTCCAGGAACTGCTCGAAGGTCCAGTCGTCGGTGGGGAAGGGGATGCCCGCTTCCTGGAACGGCTTCTTGGCGTAGAACATGACCATCGTCGCCATCTGCAGCGGAATCAGATAGCGCTTGCCCTTGCGCCGCGTGCTGACGTCCAGGCCGGCGATGCCTTCGGAGTAGGGGCCGGTCAGCTTATCGCGGCTGATCCAGTCATCCACCGGCACGAGCAGGCCCTTGTCGGCATACGTCTGCCACTCCCAGCCCTGGAAGGAGGAGAGGTGGGGCGGGGTGCCGCCGGCGATCATCGTCTGCAGTTTGGGATAGAAGTTGTTGCCGGGGTCGGCGATGCTGGTGACTTTGATTGTGACGTTGGGGTTGCGCTCCATGTAGAGCTTGGAGAGCTTCTCCCAGGCCGGGATGTCGGTGTTGTCGCCCCAGGCCAGGAAGTCCACGGTGATGGGCGCCTTGGCCGCGGGCGCGGCGGCCGGCGCTTTCGTCGGCTCGGCGGCGGCCGGTGCCTTCGTCGGTTCGGCCTTGGCCGGAGCGGCCGGGGCCGGCGCCGGCGTGGGCTGGGCGCACGCGGCCAACGCGGCGGCCGTCACGCCCGAGCCGGCCAACATCAGGAACTGCTTGCGGGAAAGTCTCTTGATGGCCATCGGATCTCACTCCTTGGGTTTGATAAAGATGAACGGGTTGATCGGCAATCGGATGTGCAAAAACCGGGTTCGCTTCACGAGCAGAACGTCCAGATCGGGCAATCCTCCTCCTTTCTCTTCGTGCGTTCGCAACATCGCGGGAACAGCGCCAGAACGATCTTGCGCCGCGCTACGACGTGAGCCTCAGCACCGGCAGGCCCAACAGATCCGCCAAAGCCAACAGCTCGTCCACATAGTCGCCGTAGGTCAGCGAGATGTGATGATCGAGGCCTTCATGCATGATCGTCGCCAATACGTCCGCGGCGGGCCGGTCGAAGCGCAACACGCCCGACGTGCCGGAGAAGCCGAGCGGCGCCTGCACCATCTCGCCGCGGCCGACCACCAGCCGATACGCGCCATCTCCCGCCTGGGTGAGCCGGCCGAGGGTGACCCGGCCCGGCTTCAAGGGGAATTCCATCAGCAACGGCAGCTTGCGATTCGAATGGATCGTGCCGCGCGGCCGAAAGGCGGGATCGGCCATGCTGAGGGGCGCCAACCCACAATGCCACACCACCGCCTCGTCGCGCGCCAGGTCGAAGCCGACCACGTCCGTGCCGAACGCCGGGCCCCCGCTGAGGGTCTGCAGGATCCACTGCGTGATCGTGCCGTTGACATCGGCCTCGCAACTGCACGGCGTGCCGGCGTCGCTCAGCATGGACATGGCGCCGCACGCCGCGCACCCCAGTTCGGTGAAGAATTCGGGCCAGCAGCGCACGGCCAGGCCGTCGAAGCGCTCGGCCGCGGCCAGGCGCTGCAGGGCCAGATAGACGGCCGCCGTGCCGAGCACGCCATGGCGATCCAGCGCATCCAGGCCGCTCACGCGCGGCGCGAGCTGCGCCAGCACGGCTTCCCGCGCCGCCGGCTCCACCGCACGGGCCTGGGCGAACAGATCGGCCAGGTCCCACTGCACCACCTGGACGCCGAGCTGCCGCGCCAGCGCATCGCCGTCGAACGTGCACGGCTCGAAGCCGGTCGGATTCTGCCCCACGCGGCCGATGCGCAGCGCCTTCAACAGGCGCCGCACGCGGCCGGCGCGCGCCAGGACGAGCAGCTCGCGGCGGCCGGCGTCGTCCCCGGGCGCTACATAGACATAACGGTAGTAGATTCCGGCGCGCTTGAGCGCGTGGCCGGCCAGATTGATGCCGCAGAAGGAGTTCAAGCGCAGCCGGCCGCCCGTGCGCTCTTCGGGCAAAGCCCAGAGCAGGACCGGCGCGTCCACGGCGCGGGCCAGCTCGAGCGCCAGCGAACTATCGGCGAACGTGGCCTGGAAGAGCACCAGCAGATCGAGCGGCCGGCCCGCCAGTTGCGCGCTGGCCGCCTGCGCCGCGGCCGCGTCCATCACCGGCGCCTCCGGGCCGACGAGCTCGCAGTCCGCCGCCTGAAGTGCGGCGCGCGCCTGGCCGGTCATTTCGGCTGCCAACGCGGTGTCAAACGTCGGCCGGGCGATGGGAACAAAACCGATGCACAGAGACTTCACGAATCGTCCGTCCTTTCAGGGCATCAACTGACGTTTCACGCTTCCTGGCGATAAAAGAACGCATCCAGCGCCAGCGCGGCCGCGCCGATCACGCCCACCTTGCGGCCGAAGGTGGTCACGCGCAGGGCCACCTGCTCGCCGAGGCCGGCAAAGGAGCGCCGGCGCATCGTCTCTTCGACGCGCGGCAGAAACAGATCCGCGCCGGCCGCGAACATGCCGCCCAGGATGATCATGTCGGGATTGACCAGGTTGACCAGGTTGGCCAGCGCAGTGCCGAGATAGATCGCGGCCTGATCGAGCAGTTCCAGGGCGCCGCGATCGCCGCCGCGCGCGGCCGCGAAGACCTGTTCGATGGGGGTTTCGGCCGGGCTGCCGCCGTTCGCGTCGTTCGGGTTCGGCTCGCCGGCCGACCGATCCAGGAGCGCCGCCAGCAGGGAATCGGGCGCGCGGGCGGCCAACACGCGCGCCTGGCGCACGAGCTCCGGCTCGGAGACGAGGGTTTCCAGGCAACCGGTGTTGCCGCAGCGACAGGGCGCGCCGCCGGCCGGGATCATGGTGGTATGGCCGATCTCGCCGGCGCCGGCCCGGCTGCCGCGATAGACGTTGCCGCCGACCACGAAGCCTGCGCCCACGCCCACCCGGCCGTAAACGAATGCCAGCGTGTTGACCCCGCGGCCGGCGCCGAACATGGCCTCGGCCAACGCCATGGCCCGCACGTTGTTGTCCACCATCACCGGCAACCCTGTGCGATCGGCGAAGAACTGGCGCATCGGTATGTTGCGCCAGCCCAGGTTGGGCGCCAACACGTTGACTCCCGTGTCGGGATCCACCAGCCCCGACGCGCCGACCCCCAGCCCGACCAGGTCGCCGCGCTGCGCGCCGGCGCGGCCGATCATCTCTTCGACCAGGCCGACCGCCCGTTCGAGCAGGTCCTGAGGCGCGATCTCGATGGGATGAGAGATGACCTGATAGCTGTGCAGCTTGCCGAACAGGTCGGTCACGCCGACGCGGATCGTATCCACGCCGAAATGGATGCCGACGGCAAAGCGCGCCGTCGGCCGGATGCTCACCAGCGTAGCAGGCCGGCCGGCGCCGGTGCGGCCGTTGCCGCCGCGCGCGTCGGCGGGCTCCTCCTTCCCCGTCTCGGCGATGATCCCTTGCGCCAGCAGATCGGCGGTCAGATTGGTGATCGTGGTGGAAGAGAGGCCCGTGAGTTGGGTCAAACGCACGCGCGATGTGGGGCCCTGGTGCAACAGGGTGAGGAGCACCGCGCGCAGATTGTGCGACTTGATGTTGCCGACGCTGCGGCCGGTCAGGGTGAGGCCGGAGAAGGGTTCCTCGCGCGTCATCGTCAGGTCAACCCCTCGAGCGAATTTATTCTTCAAGGGATAAAAATAAATCATCCCCATTATGCGCCAAAACGTCCGCCGTGTCAAGTTTATCCCCGGCCTCAAACGGCTTCATCGCCGGCAAAGAACAGGTTTTCCTTCGGCATCCGAACGAATATCGCGGGACATCGGGAATTGACTCTCCGGCGGTTGGGGATTATACTCGTGGCCATGCGACCGATCCTGTACATAGATGCACGCACCTGCCACACCTGCTCCATCTGCCAGGCCCGGCTGGCGTGCAAGACGCGCGCCATCGTGCAGATCGAGCGCGGAGAGCAACCGGCCATTGATGCCAGTCGTTGCCGCGGCTGCATGATCTGCATGCCGGCCTGTCCCTTCGGCGCGGTGCGCAAGAGGGAAACGCTGGCGCCGGGCCAATCCGCGTAACGCCACCGCGCCCCGCAGCCAGACCTCATCGCCTCCCCAGCATCAGTGCGGCGTTCGCCGGCCACGCCAGCTCGCCGGAGCCCCTGGCCTGTGTGGCCGCAGGCCAGCACAGGCAGACCGGCCGGGAACCTCTGCCGGGCAACTCCTGATCATAAGCAACACAAAGACCCGTTATAACAAAAATCAATCATCCAAACTGACCTGAATCATAAACAACACAAGGGTAATCCGCGATAATTATCACGAATACTCCGTATAGAACGATAACCATTTCAGACCACACTCATCACTCAGGAGGCTTTCATGTCACGCAAAGTCTTATTGGCCCTGCTGGCGGTCATCATGCTGGTCAGCTTGACCGCCACCACCGCATTGGCCCAGGAAGCCAATCCGATCCAGGCCGCGGCCGAGAAGTACTTCGCCGGCGGCACCAAGAACATCACCGCCAAGGACCTGTTCGCCAACCTCAACGACGGTGACAAGTCCAACGACCCGTATCTGATCGACATCCGCGCCGCGGCCGACTTCGCGAACGGCCACATTCCCGGCGCCGTCAACATGACGGCCAAGGAGCTGTTCAGCGCCGAAGGCCTGGCCAAGCTGCCCAAGAACAAGCCGATCGTCGTCAATTGCTATACCGGCCAGACCGCCAGCCAGACCGTCGCGGCCCTGCGCATGATGGGGTATGACGCCTACAACCTCCTCTACGGCATCCCGAGCTGGGGTTACAACGACAAGGTGAAGTACCTCTTCCTGCCCGAGCAAAGCGGCAAATACCCGGTGAGCAAGGATGCCGCGCAGTTGCCCGAAAAGGGCGAGGCCCCCAAGCCGTTGGGCGCGACCGTCCAGGAAGCGGCTATGGCCTACTTCCCCGGCGGCTTCAAGGCGATCAAAGCTGCGGACCTCTACGCCAACCTGAACGACGGCGACAAGGCCAACGATCCGCTCATCATTGACGTGCGCAAGCCCGAGGATTATGCCCTGGGCCACATCCCGGGCGCGGCCAACGTCACGGTCGCCAACCTCTTCAAGGCCGAAACCCTGGCCAAACTGCCGAAGAACCGGCAGATCGTGCTCTATTGCTATTCCGGCCAGACGGCCAGCCAGGCCACCGCGGCCCTGCGGCTCCTGGGATACGACGCCTATAACCTGCAGTTCGGCATGCCCTCCTGGGCTATTGTCGAGGGGGTCTCGACGCCCGTGTGGAACATGGAGAAGAACAGCGGCAAGTATCCCCTGGAGGTTTCGGCCCAGCCGACGGCTGCCCCGGCTGCAGCTCCGGCCGCCGCGACTCCCGCGCCGGCCGCCATGCCCAAGACGGGCGCGCCGCTCATCGCGCTGCTGTTGGCCGGCCTGGGGTTGACGGCCGCCGGGGTGGCGTTGCGGCGGAAATAGGCCGGTATTGCTTCACGTGCCAGGCATCCTCTCAGGTGCCTGGCACGTTCGTCGCCTTTTCCAGGCCCAGATAGGAGGAATCCCCCCATGTCCACTCGCTTCAGCTTACGCATCGCCCTGGCGATCGCGGCGGTGCTGCTGCTGGCGGTGGTCGTAGCGGCGTGCGGCGGGCAAGCGGCCCCCGCGCCCACCGCCGCACCTGCGGCGCAGGCGCCCACTCAGCCGCCTCCCACGCAAGCCCCGCCGACCGACACGGCCGCGCCGCCCACGGCGACCACCGCGCCGACCCTTGCCCCCACGGCCACCCGGCCGCCGGCCACCGCCACCACCGCGCCCACCCAGGCGCCGACCGCGGCGCCTGTGGCGGCCGACGCCACCAACTGCATCAAATGCCACACCAGCCAGGAGACGCTCCAGAAGCTCGCCAAGGCCGAGGAACCGACGGAGAAGCTCTCCGAAGGGGAAGGCTGAGGGGGCGACGTGCCTCCGGTGGAGGCATGGGAGAAGGTGTTCGTAGATCCCGAGAAGTACGTCCAGAACGATCCGCACGCCAAGGTTGCCACCTGCATCCAGTGTCACGGCGGCCAGAGTGGCGCCGCCGAGATGGAAGCCGCGCACAAAGGGGTGGTGCGCGATCCGACCGCCAGCGTCGAATCCACGAGCAAGCTATGCGGCACGTGCCACGCCGACATCACCGCGGCGCAGGTGAAGAGCCTGCACTTCGACTCGCACGGCTATGACACGATCATCGGTGCGCGGCTGAGCGATGCGCCGGCCGCCCATGCCGCGTGGGACAAGGCCAAGGCCAATCACTGCTCATCGTGCCACACCACCTGCGGCCAATGCCACGTCAGCCAGCCGACGAGCGTGGGCGGCGGGCTGATCAGCGGGCATCAGTTCAAGAAGACGCAGGCGTTCACGCGTACCTGCACCGGCTGCCACGGCACGCGCGTCAACGCCGAGTACACGGGGTTGAACGAGGGGATTCCGGCCGATGTGCACTGGACCAAGGCGGGCATGGCCTGCTTCAAGTGTCACAATGGGACCGAGCTGCACGGCATGGGTGCGGCGGCCGCGCAGAAGGCGCGCTACGATGGCAAGCCGGCGCCGGCGTGTCTGGATTGCCACCCCGACGCGGCGGCCGGCAAGGGGCAGATCATGCAGCACAACCTGCACGGCGACAAGCTGGCCTGCCAGGTGTGCCACAGCGTGACCTACAAGAGCTGCTATAGCTGCCACGTGCAGACCAACGACAAGGGCACGCCCTTCTTCAAGATCGAGCCGAGCGTGTTGGGCTTCAAGATCGGGTTGAACCCGCTGAAGAGCGCCGAGCGGCCGTGGGACTACGTGGTGTTGCGCCACGCGCCGGTGGATCCGAACAACTTCGACTTCTACGGCAAGGACGTGCTGGGGAAGTTCGATGCGCTGCCGACCTGGAAGTACGCCACGCCGCACAACATCCAGCGCAACACGCCGCAGACCAAGACCTGCGACAGTTGCCACGGCAACGCGGAGCTGTTCCTGAGCGAGAAGGATCTGAAGCCCTACGAGGTCAAGGCCAATCAGAGCGTGATCCCGACCAAACTGCCGCCCAAGACGGGCCAGT
>DAOTZV010000241.1:0-1839 GCA_034434235.1 Anaerolineae bacterium | reverse complement strand
CAGCCTCTTCGCCCACCGGGCCGGCGCGGCGAGCCGATGCAGGAGCGTCCGGATCTGCGCGTTGTGCCAGACGTTGTCGGCGCGGCGCCATTGCACGTGCGGGTCGAGCAGCCAGCGGTCCACCTCCACCGCCTGTCCCTTCACCCCGAAATGCGCGGCCAGCCCGGTCAACACGTGTTCCCAAATGGCGTCCTGCAGCCGCGAGCCCATCAAGCGGAACGCCAGCTCGTAGATGGGATCGCTGGCGCGCCCCTGGCCCTGCACCTGCGCCACCGTGACACCGTCCTCGGTGTGGGCGCTCATGGTCACCCAGCCCGCCTCGGGGTGGCCCTCCGGCGTCATCAGGGTGAACGACTCGTCGTCGGCGTAGAGCACCACGACGCCGGTGGCGATGGGGCCGGCCGGCGTCCAGGCGTTGATCAACACCCCCTCGCCCGGCGCGATGCCGGCCGGCGAGGGGTAGAAGCGGTTCCCGGCCGGCTTGAAGCGCGGCAGCTCGGCCTTCCACTCCGCGATCACCTCGGCCGGCGTGACGGACGCGCCCGTCGGGCGAATGGCAGAAACCGGGTAGCGTCAGCGCGGCCGGGCGCGTCCCCCCGCCCACCGTGGCCGCGGTTTCGATGACCAACACCGAACGGCCCGCGCGCGCCAGCGTCACGGCCGCGGCCAGCCCGTTGGGCCCCGCGCCGATGACGACGGCGTCGTAGGGTTGGGAGGTCTTACTCGGCCGAGGCATCCCACTTGCTCTCAATATCATCCCAGCGCAAAGCGCCAGACCGTTGCGGTCCCGCGCGCAATTTGGGCAGCAGGTCCCTCACGGTTGCTCGATCCTCGACATCTTCGAGCCAATCCAGTAAGCCCCTCCAGGCCTCTATGCTCATCTGCACGGCGGCCGGCCGGCCATCGGGATATACCACAAACTGAACTGACTCAAGCATTTCTATTGCGCCCATGATCGTTCCTCCTGGCAACGGCGCCTGAGGCCGTATGCTCTCAAACGTAACAAGCCGATAGGTGAGATTGCTGGCGCCGGCCGACCGCCTGCTGATCCCAGGGGGATGACCAGCTCCACCAGCGCGCTTTTGAGCTGATCATCCGCAGTCAGTTCCAGGGTCGGACGGTGGACCTGCGGCGGCGCAAGCACCCCCAACCACCGGGCCACCAGCGAAACGGGAGCGCCCTGCACCAGCACCGAGGTCAGCACCACGAAGAAGACGATGTCGAAGATCGTCTCGGACGGCGGCAGGCCGGTCAGCCGGGGAAAGGTAGCCAGGATGATCGGCACGGCGCCGCGCAGCCCAACTCAGGCCACCATGGCCCGGTCGCGGTTGTTCAGGCGGATTGTAGCGCACATCGGCCGCGCGGACAAGTGCGCGCCGAGGCCGGATGCACGCATGCTTTGTCAGGGAGTTTCGAAAGTGGCCTTCTCGACAAAGAGCGGGCAAAGTAGGATGAGGGCTGTTTGACCGACAAAGCCCGGTAGGGCGAGTCTTGCATACATTGTCAGCGAGCCGGCACGACTTCCACGAACGGATCGCGCCAGCGCCAGTGGTCTCCGTCCCGATACGGCTGCCCCAGGTGGGGTGTGAAGGGCGCTTGAGCGAAGTCCGGCGTCCTGCCCTCGACACCTTGAGTGACGTATTGATGATACAATGCAATGCTCAACGAAACGAACAGATCGGTCGGCGCAGTCGGCACCGGGCCCGGGTCGATGACGGTGAAGAAGCATTCCTCCGGGTCGGTCAACACGGTGTACGCATCCCCGTCATTGCCGTAATCATGCGCGCACCTCGCCCCGATCCTGGCCCCCCGACCGTCGCCGAACACTTCCATGGCACG
>DAOTZV010000240.1:0-1857 GCA_034434235.1 Anaerolineae bacterium | reverse complement strand
GTAGCTCTCGCCCAGCAGTTGTCGCGTGCCCCGCTGCTGCGGGGCCGCGGCATAGGCCGCCGCCAGGTGCGCCCGCGCCGCGTCGTATTGCCCCAGCGACAGCTCGATCTGCCCCAGCCGGCGGTTGGCGGCGGTCGGCATGACTTGACAACTCCTGCGATAGATGATATCGTTCGGCAAAACTTAACAATACTGTTTAGATTTCAAAAATCAACATGGATCAACGATTGGCCGAGGAACTCTCCCAACAATTGAAGATCGCTCTTGAGCACGTTGTCCGCGAAGAATATGAGTTGCTCATCCTGCGGAATCTGATGGAAAGCGCTCTGGGCAACGCGTTGGTGTTTAAAGGCGGCACAGCGTTGCGCCTGGCATACGACTCGCCTCGCTTCTCAGACGACCTCGACTTCTCGCTCCTCACCTCCGTACCCGAGGAGGTCTTCGTGCACGTGGCCGAGACGGTCGCCGGGAGCTTGCCCCAGGTCACGCTGGTGGAAGCGCTGTCCAAACGGTTTACGCTCTTCGCCCTCTACAACGTGCGGGAGTCTTATCTGCCTTATGCCTTCTCCGTCAAGCTGGAAGTATTCACGCGACCGGAGACGTGGGAGCGAGGCAGGGATTTCGACTTGCGCTTGCTATCCAGCCCGATCACGCCGATCTCGGTGCTGGCCCAGGTCGCCACGCTGGAGCGGATGTGGACCGATAAGCAGGCAGCATTGGCTGCCCGGCGCCAGCCTCGCGACCTGTATGACCTGTGGTTCATTGCCCAGAAGTTGCGCCGGGCCTTTACGCCCGATCTGAGCGACTTCGACCGGAAGGCCATACGCCGAGAGTTGCGCAAGTATCTTCCCACAAGCCACTGGCAGGTGATCGAACAATGGAGCGAATGAAGCCTAAAGATATCGGCCTGGTGCAAAGGCTGCTGAGCCTGAATAAGCCCTATTTCAGCCCGGCCGACCTGGAAAAGATCCTGGACCAGAAGCGGCCGGCCCTCTACGTCACCCTGAACCGCCTGGTGAAGTACGGCGTGCTGGTGCGGCTGCGGCAAGGGGTGTATCAGGTGGCTTTGCGAGCGGCCGACCTCCCGCGCATCGCCAATCAACTGGTCTATCCCTCGTATCTCTCCTTCGAATCAGCGTTGTCTCGCTACGGTATCCTGAGCCAAGTCCCCTACACCCTGACTTTCGCTACAACCCACCCCAGCCGACGCCTGACCCTGGGGGACGCCGTCGCGGAATTCCGCCAACTCAAAGAGGAGCTCTTTTTCGGTTATGTGCTGGAAGGCGGCCTCTACATTGCGGAGCGGGAGAAGGCGCTGCTCGATCAGCTTTACATGGTGACGCGCGGGCTGGCCAGCCTGGCGCTGGATGAGCTCGACCTTTCCGCCCTCGACCCCGAGCGGCTACGGACGTATGGCGCCCGCTTTCCGGCAACCGTACAGGCCGTCGTCCAACGGATGGCTTACGGCACGGATTTCACGAAACTGACACGTCCGCCACGATCTTCGGATTAGGCCGCTGATCGGAATGATCGGCCGGGTGCAACAGACCGTGGTGCTCGGTGGTCAGCGGTCGGCGGGCAGTTGGCGCATGGCCTGGACGATGCGTTGCCGGTAGACGTCCTCCCCGATAGCGGCGTACCACCCGGCGCGCAACCCCAGTTGCCCCTGGCGCACGTCCACCGTGCGCCAGAGCGCGGCGGCCCGCTCCACGTCGCCGGCGACGGCGTAGCTCTCGCCCAGCAGTTGTCGCGTGCCCCGCTGCTGCGGGGCCGCGGCATAGGCCGCCGCCAGGTGCGCCCGCGCCGCGTCGTATTGCCCCAGCGACAGCTCGATCTGCCCCAGCCGGCGGTTGGCGG
>DAOTZV010000239.1:0-3196 GCA_034434235.1 Anaerolineae bacterium | reverse complement strand
CGGGCGTCTCGACCACCGTCACGCGGCCGGTTGTCAGGTCAACGGTTGCGGTCTTGGCCATCGGTCTCCTCTATAAGCGGCCGCGCACCAGGTCTCTGGCCTTTTCGACGATGTCGTTGACTCCCGGCAGGACGAAATTCTCCAGCTCCGGGCTATAGGGCAACGGCACGTTGCGGGCCGCCACGCGCACGATCGGGCCATCCAGATAGCCGATGGCCTCTTCGGCGATCATCGCCGCGATCTCGGCGCCCGGCCCCAGCCGCTTGTGCGCTTCGTGGACGATCACCACGCGGCCGGTCTTGCGCACCGAAGCGATGATCGTGTCCTTGTCCAGCGGCACGAGGGTGCGGGGATCCACCACCTCGGCCGAGATCCCCTCGCCGGCCAACATCTCGGCCGCTGCGAGCGCCTTCGGCAACATCCCGCCGATCGCGATCACCGTCACGTCGGCGCCCTCTCGGCGCACGGCCGCCTGGCCGAACGGCACGGCGAAGTCGGGGTCATCGGGCACCTCCCCCTTGGTCGCGTAGAGCATCTTGTGCTCGAAGAAGAGCACCGGATCTTCCCCGCGGATGGCCGTGCGCAGGAGCCCCTTGGCATCGGCCGGGGTGGCCGGCACGGCGATCTTGAGGCCGGGCACATTCATGTACCAGCCTTCGGCCGATTGCGAATGTTGTGCCGCGGCCGAGCCGGGCGCGCCGGTGGTCACGCGGACGGTGACGGGCACCCTGGCCTTGCCGCCGCTCATGTAGCGGGCCTTGGCGAGCTGGTTGACGATCTGGTCGCCGGCCACAGGCAGGAAGTCGGCGAACATGATCTCGACGATCGGCCGCAAGCCCATCATCGCTGCGCCCAGCCCCGCGCCGATGATGGCCGTCTCGCTGATCGGCGTATCGCGCACCCGGTCCTCGCCGAACAGCTTGACCAGGTCGCCGCTCACCCCCCACACTCCGCCGAACGCGCCGACGTCCTCGCCGATCAAGATCACGTTCGGGTCGCGCGCCATCTCCTCGCGCATGGTTTCGTAAATAGCCTGGCTGTAGGTGATCGTACGCATAGGTTGTCCCCCCTAAAACACCAGCCCCCCGTGCGTATCGCCATAGACGCCCGCCAGGGCGGTTTCGGCCGCGGGCTTGGGACTGGCGACGGCGAAAGCGACGGCCTCATCCAGGAGCGCCTGGACGTCCTGTTCGATGGCCGCGATCTCGGCTTCGGGTATGCCGGCTTCGGCCAGGAGACGGCCGCGCAGGCCGACGACGGGATCCCGGCGCTTCCACTCGTCCATCTCGGCCTTCGAGCGGTAGACCATCGGATCCCCCTCATAGTGCCCGCGCTGGCGATAGGTCTTGGCCTCGATGAGGGTCGGGCCGAGGCCGGCGCGCGCGCGTTCGACCGCGGCCCTGGTCGCCTCGTACACGGCCAGCACATCGTTGCCGTCCACCATCACCCCCGGCATGGCATAGCCGGCGGCGCGGATGGCCAGATCGGCCACGGGCGCCTGTTTGGCTTGCGGCGTGCCCTCGCCGTAAAGGTTGTTCTCGCAGAAGAAGATCACCGGCAGCTTCCAGAGGCCCGCCAGGTTGAGCGCCTCGTGGAACGCGCCTTCGTTCGTGGCGCCGTCGCCGAAGAAGGAGAGGGCCACCCGGCGCTCCTTTCGTTGCTGGAACGCCAGCCCCGCGCCGACCGCGATGGGAATGCCGCCGGCGACGATGCCGTTCGCGCCGAGGATCCCCAGGTCGAAGTCGCTCATGTGCAGCGAGCCGCCCTTGCCGCCGCAATAGCCGGTCGTGCGCGCGGCCAGCTCGGCCATCATGTACTTCGGATCGCCGCCCTTGGCGATCAGGTGGCCGTGCCCGCGGTGCGTGCTGGTGATCACGTCGGTCGGCTCCAGCGCGGCGCACGCGCCGACCGCCGTCGCCTCCTGGCCCACGCAGCTATGGATGAAGCCGGGGATCAGTCCGGCCCGGCGCTCGTTGATGGCGCGCAGCTCGAACTCGCGCACCAGATACATCTGACGATAGAAATGAAGCAACATCGTTTTGGAATAGTCTTTAACGGACATGACAACGTTCCCTGTTTGACGTTTGACTTCTGACGTTTGACGTTTGCCTCTCGACGCCTCACACCAACGCCCTGCCTCCATCCACGAAATACACCGCGCCGGTGACGAAGTCGCTGTCCGCCAGGAAGAGCACGGTGCGGGCGACATCTTCGGGCCGGCCGATGCGCTTGAGGAGGGAGTTTTCGATGGCCCATTGCTTCTTGGCTTCGCTCGCGCCTTCGGGCAGGAGCACGGTGCCCGGCGCGATGGCATTGACGCGCACGTGCGGCGCCAGCTCGGCCGCCATGACGCGGGTGAGCGCCACCAGTCCGGCCTTGGTCGCCGAATGGTGCGCATATTCCTTCCACGTCTGATACGCCGACAGGTCGGTGATGTTGACGATCAGCCCGGATTGCTGGCGGAGCATGTGCGGCGCGGCGGCCTGGCTCATCAAGAAGGGGCCGGTCAGGTTGATGTCGAGCGCCATCTGCCACGCCTCGCGGGTGATCTCCAGGAACGGCGCGCGCAACCAGACCGAGGCGTTGTTGACCAGGATGTCGAGCCGGCCGAAGCGCTCGACGACCTGTTGCACCACGGCCGCGGGCGCGGCCGGCTCGCGTACGTCCATCGGCAGGGCCAGGACCGCCGCGGGTTCCGTCCCGCCCGCGGCGGCGATGACGGCGGCCGCTTCTTCGGCCGGCTCGCCGGGCAGGTAGGTGAACGCGACGCCGGCCCCGCGGCCGGCCAGCGCCTGACAAATGGCCCGGCCGACGCGGATCGCGCCGCCGGTGACAAGGGCAACTTTGCCCGCGAGAGAAGTGGTCATCACACCGAGTCCTCTTTTCTGTGTTTCTGGCAATGGAGCCGGGCGATCGTCCGGCCGCCCGGCCGGGCGACCGAGGTCGCGGCTAAGGGGCCGATGGCCGGGCGATCGTCCGGCCGCCCGGCCAGGCGACCGAGGTCGCGGCTAAGGGGCCGATGGCCGGGCGATCGTCTGGCCGCCCGGCCAGGCGACCGAGGTCGCGGCTAAGGGGCCGATGGCCGGGCGTCCACCTGCGTGGACGCGGTCGTCGCATCCGTGCACACCGGGTTGCCTCTTCGCCCCGAATTCATTCGCCGGCCGGGCCATCGCATCCGCCATCGCATCCGCGCGCA
>DAOTZV010000238.1:0-4855 GCA_034434235.1 Anaerolineae bacterium | reverse complement strand
TCTCGGAGACCAGGCCGGCTTTTGCCAGGGCCGGACGATCTCGCAACGTGTTCGCGCAGTAGTCTGCCAGTTTTCTGCTGTAGGTCAGAAGCAAAAGCGAAGGCCGGTCGGCCGGGGGTTGGTTCGCTGCGCTCTCGCCCAGGTTCTCCAGGACGTGCAACGCGATCGTTGTCTTGCCGGATCCCGCCACGCCCTGGACCAGGACGAATTCGTTCGCATCGGACGGAAGCGTGCAGATATTCAAGACGGTCTTCTGTTCCGGTTCGAGCTGGTTACGGTCAACGAGATTGAAGCGATTCATGGCCAGCACCTTTCTATTGTAACGATTCGGACGGCCTGTCTCTTCCTACATCGCCGTCCGCTTTCCTTCCTCCAGCAATTTCCCCAGTATCTTCTCCGCCTCCTCCCGCGCGACCGCCGACGGCGCCTGATCCACGAACGCGCGCAGCGTGGCGATCACTGTCCCCCCGCCGATCCCCTGCAGCGAGAGCGCGGCGAGCCAACGGAGCTGCTCGTCCTCGTCCCCCAGGGCCGCGACCAGCTCGCCGATGGCTTCCGGCGTGCGCTGCCGGCCCAGCGTGAGCAGCCGGCTGAGGCGCTGGCTGCGGCTGCCCTGTGGCGGGGGCGGGATGGGAACCGGTTGGCCGGCGTCGGCCGACGGGGTCTGGGGCGATTGAGAGCGCGACGGCGCGGCCGCCTGATACGTCGCTCCCTTCTCGGCCACTTTCTGACCTCTGACCTCTGACTTCTGACCTCCGGCCATCTCTTCCCGATAATTGCGCGCCACGACCGGCCCCAGTTCCCGCGCCAGCCGCTCCCACGCCTCCAACACCAGCCGCCGGGTGCGGTACTCGCCGTATTGCCGCAGCTCCTTCTCCTTGAGCACGCGGAAGGTCTCGCCGGGGAAGGCGCTGGCGGCGGCGCGGGCCGCGTAGCCGGCCGGGTCGAGCGGGTCGGCGACCTCCTCCCGCGGGTCGAGGATGTCGGCCAGCTCCCCGGCGGTCAGGTCGGCGGGGTCGAGGATGTAGCGCAGTTGCTTGCGCGTGAGGCCGTAGAGGCGGGCGTAGTACGCGTCCAGTTCGGCGCGCAGGACGGCGCGGCGGTCTTCGTCCCACTTGAACGGCGGCAGGGGACAGCCCTCCGCAGTGATCTCGGCCCACGCGGGCGGATCCCACGGATGGCCACCGGTGGCCGCACGATTGGCTTCCCATTGTGCGCGCAGCAACTCCCGTGACAACTCCCCTCCCCTCGCAGGGGAGGGGCCGGGGGAGAGGTCAGCCCACAGGTCGTCCGCAAACGCCTTGATGTCCCAGGCGGTGTAAACCAGCTCCAGGACGCGCGGGACGATGAAGGCCAGGTCGGCGGGCGTGTAGGCGGACGGGGGAACAATGGGAAGCTGCTTGACGAAAAAGAAATTCATGTGCGTGCCTGCGATCTTCTGACGAGTAACATAATCACATGCGAGGCCGTTGAGATTTGCCAGGAGACAGGCTACTAGAGGAGCAGCGCTGATGTTCAACAGCATCAGCGGTGCATTATTCCCCACCCCCACCCGCGGCAGCAAGCTGAAGATGGCCGTGCGCTCGACGATAGCACTGGTAATGTCCCGAAAACCCAGCAGCCAGCCGTGCGTCCACTCTTTAAGCCGTGCGTCGACTTCGGCAGCGGGAACCCAATAGCGCGGCATGACGGTAGCCAGTGGGTTTGCTTTCTGTTCAGCAGAAAGCTGAGGAAGGATCCCTGCATTCAGGTTAGCCTCGCTTGCTCCCTCGTAGGTTGCATAGCGATGGTCGAACTGATGCATCATCTTCGCCTCGTAGAGGGGAAGATACTCCAGCGATGCCTCATCCTCAAATAAGCCGCTGTCGTTGGCCATGTGAAACATCGTCGAGAAGCGAATGCCCCACGGGTTGAACTCCCCACTCCCTGCTCCCTCCTTCACCAACACCGGCACACGGCGGTAGATACTGAGGGTCAACTCCGCGTCGACGCGCGTGCGAAAGACCGGCATGGTTCGCGTGTTCGGGTTGATCAATGCCACATCATGCGACGACAATTGGAAGTGCCGCACCGGTTCGTCTGCCTGAGAGAAATACCTGCAGAAGAAGACGAAATCGGCGCGGGGGAGCCTGACTCGGTCGCCTGCCATGGCCAGAATACAGAACCTGAAGGAGTGATGAACTGCCGGGAAGATGAAGGCTTCGTTCTCGAATCCTATGATCTGAGCCAGTGCTCCGCGGGTGATCAGGTCGCCGAAGAATTCTTTGGTCGTGTCGTCGGTGGCGATGCCGGTTGGCGTGATGATGCCGGCGCGGCCGGCCGGCGCCAGCAGGTTGCGGGCCAGCTCGGCAAAGAGGGCGTAGGTGTTCACGTCGCCCACGGCGGTCAGCGGAAAGCGGCCGGACGCGCGCACGAACCTGCTGGCTGCCTCCGCGGCGTGCTTCGCGCCGGCGAACTCCTGCGCCAACCGCGGGTTGGTCTGCGGCAGCGCCTCGATCAACCGCTGCCGCGCGGCTTTGTTGGGAGCGGCGGCGATGGCCTGGTCGCGCGCGGCAAAGAA
This sequence comes from Anaerolineae bacterium, assembly GCA_034434235.1. Taxonomy (GTDB): domain Bacteria; phylum Chloroflexota; class Anaerolineae; order CG2-30-64-16; family CG2-30-64-16; genus CAKZKT01. The sequence goes on along the minus strand of DAOTZV010000238.1, from coordinate 2,295 downwards.
CTCCTGCTCTTGCAGCTTGATGCGCTCCCACGGCGGGTTGCCCAGCACGACGGTGAAGCCGGACCTCTCCCCCGCGCCCCCTGCCCTATCAGAGGAGGAGGCGGAGGGCGGGGCGAACACATGCGGGAATTCCAGGGGCCAGTGGAAGAAGCGGTTGCGCGCGGCCAATGCCTGCGCGTGGGCGATCAGGCGCGGGTCGGCCGTAGCCGGTTGGCGGCGATACTCCTCCAGGGCAGCGGTGGTCGGGATGGCACCCGCAGCGGCGTTCTCGCCCGTCAACGGGGTGAAGAACGCGGCCGTCCACAGATCGCAGGCGGTGCGCAACGTCTCCTCACGGCGCTGCAACGCCTCGTAAGCCGCGCGCTTGCGGCGCACCTGGGCGGGAGTATCCTCGGGTCCGACGAGCTGCGCCTGCCACGCCTGCGCGGCCGCGTCCAGCGCGGCCTGTTGTTCCTGGAATGGCAGGCTCAGTTGTCCGCTGCGCTCCAGCTTGTTGCGCCGCTTCAGGTCGCGCGCGATGGCCTTGTCGTCGCCGGCCACGGGAGAAAACGCCTCATCGGGGATGCCCTCGTCCAGCGCGCTCAGGTCGAACACCCCGACCAGCGAGTCGCCGCACTTGATGTGCGCGTCCAGGAAGGTCAGCGGCTTGCCGGGCGCGTGCCCTTCGATCCACAGCGCCACCTTGCACAGGTCCACGGCCAGCGGGTTCTTGTCCACGCCGTAGATGCAGTGGATGATCGCTTCGCGCGTCCAGCGGCGCACCGCCTCGGGCGACGGCTCCTCCTCGCCCGTGTCTACCTGCGCCAACGCCCGGCCGATCCGCCGGGCGGCCGCCAGCAGGAAGTGGCCGGAGCCGCACGCCGGATCGCAGACGCGGATGGCGAGCAGGGCTTCGAGGGCACGTTGTTTGTCCGCCGCCGGCGTGGTTCGTGTTGGGTGCGGCGTGCGGCGTACTTCATGGGCTGCGGTCTGCGCAGCCTCCTTCAGCCGTTCGGCGATGACGGGGTCGAGCGCGGCGTCCAGCGTCTCCTTGACCAGCTCGCGCGGGGTGTAGTAGGAGCCGGTGGTCTTGCGCTCGGTGCCCTGGACGAAGTCGAAGCAGGGATGACCCTCTCCCCCGACCACAGGGGAGGGGAGGATCACCGGGTACTCGTCGAGCAGGCTTTCGTACACGCTGCCCAGCTCCTCGACGTCCAGAGCGGCATAGTTGACCCGGCGCGGCACCCGTTCGGTGGGGGGCGTGAAGTAGGAGAGCTGGCGAATGGCCTCCAGCAGATCGCGGTTGTTGAGGTGAGCGGCCTCCAGGTGGCGCATCCGGTTGACGTCGAACAGCTCGCCGTTGAGCGCGGGGATGCCCAGCACAGGAGCCATCCGCTCATCGCGCAGCACCTGGAACAACGTGCGCAGGCCCAGGTAGAGGTCTTCGAAGCGCTGCGCCCCGCTCAGCGGCGCCTCGGCCAGCCGGCGCAGGCGGGTGATGCTGTAGTGGTCGAGGTAGTAGTCGCCACCCCCACCCCGGCCCTCCCCCTGCAAGGGGGAGGGAGACAGGGAGGGGGTCAACAGATTGCGTTCCTCGGCTACCATCAGGAAAAGCAAGCGGTAGATCAGATAGAGCAGCTCCTGGTAGTAGCCCCTGGCCGAGAGCTCACCGTTGGCGACGGCCCGGCGCAGCTCGCCGTTCTTCGGGTGGCTCAGGAAGCCGTTGGCCAGGGTGAGGATCGCGGCCTCGACGGCGGTCCGCAACCCCTCGCGGATGCGTCCCCCTTGCTCCAGGGTGGCCTGATGATAGCGCTCCAACAGGCACTGGCCGGCATTCTCCGCGGCGGCGGGCAGACGGGTGCGGTGCGCCAGGCGGTAGAAGAGGATGAACTCGTCCAGCCGTTCCCCCTCCAACATCCCTTCCAGATCGAACTCGATGTAGGAGGGCCGGCTGAAGTAGGCCGAGTCGCGCAGCAGCCGCAAGATGACGCCGTTGGTGACGATGCCCCACAGGTCATCGCTGCGGTTCAGGTAGTCCTGCACCAGCGCATGGGGCGACATCGTCCCGCGGCCGGCCGGCGGCCGCTCGCCCAGCTTCTGGTCGAAGGCCACGATGTGGATGGGCGGACCGACGCCCTCCCTCTCCTCGGAGGAGGGCGCCGCGCGATGCGAAATGGGGTAGGTACGGCCGTCGGCCTCGGCTGCCCGGCGCTGAAACGTCAGACGGTAGCCCAGCGCCTCCAGGAGCGGGACGACCCATGCCTCGCGCGTGGCCGAGGTGAGCGACTCGCCGTCGCGAGCCCGCGCCCGCCGGCG
>DAOTZV010000237.1:0-9858 GCA_034434235.1 Anaerolineae bacterium | reverse complement strand
CGGCCGTCGGCCTCGGCTGCCCGGCGCTGAAACGTCAGACGGTAGCCCAGCGCCTCCAGGAGCGGGACGACCCATGCCTCGCGCGTGGCCGAGGTGAGCGACTCGCCGTCGCGAGCCCGCGCCCGCCGGCGTTGAAATGCATCCCAATAGGAGTGCACATCGCTCCAGACCGCGGTGATCTCGTCTACGAGCGAGCGTCGCTCATCCAGCCCGAAATCGGCCGGCTTCTGGCCGGGCTGGTCGTGGATCGTCTCCAGGAAGTCGGGCGAGAGCAGCCCGCCCTCGATGCGGATGGTAAGCAGAGTCATCTCGGTATCCGCGGCAACAGGATGACCAGGCCCAACAAATCGGGCGGCAATTGCGGTTCAATCGTCAACACGCGCGACGAAGCAGCGTTGACCAGGTCGGCCAGCCGCGCATGTTCCTCGGCCAGGCGCGCGGCCCGCCCGGCCAGCAGCCTGCCGAGCCGTTCCTGCAGGCCCAGCCACCAGTCCAGCGTCTCCCGCAGGACCTCGCGACGTTCGGCGAGGGGGACAGACGCGGCATCGTGCTGCGCATCCAGCAGACGCAGCGCCTCGTCGGGTGCCAGCTCGCTTACGTCGGGATAGATGCCGCGCAGGCCCCACGCGAGCGTCTCTTCGGCCAACGAGGCCGATGCGGCATCCCCTTCATGGTGCAGGTAACGAAGACGCAGCAGGAAGAGCGCGGTGCGGCGGGTTACCAGCGGTGTGCAGATGACGCTGCTGCGCGCCACGGGACCCCCTCCCCGATCCTCCCCCTGCGAGGGGGAGGAGGGATGGAGCGCCAGGTCGAGCAGGTGTTCGGCCAGGCCCTCGATCAGCGGGTGGTTGCGGCCGATGTAAGTGAGGCCGGCCGGCGTGGGCGAGCGGAAGGTGATCGGCCACGGAGAGGGCACATCGCCCAGCCGCAACCGTACCGCCTCGGGCAGATCGTTCGGGTAGAGGTCGTAGCGGCCGTCGCCCCGCTCGACCAGGCCGAAGGGCAGGCGCTGGCTCGCCTGCACGACGAAGCGCCGCACGTCCTCCGGGCTGCCGAGCACCGCGTCGGTTGCGCCCAGGGCGCGCTGCACCTCGTCGGGCCGAATGGCGCGCTGGGCAAAGCGCGTCCGGCTCTCCTGCTCGCGGTCGGCCGCGGCCGTCCACTCCTCGTGCACGCGGCGCACCAGCCGGCCGGCCTCGTCCACCTGGTCGAAAAGCTTCATCTGGCCGTCGTAGCGCGTCGAGCGCTGGAACAGCGAGTGGAGCACCGCCTCCATCACCGTTTCGCTGTCCATCGGCACCGGCACATGCACCCCCAGCTCCCGGTAGATGTCGCGCGCCTTACGCAGCAACACATCCAGCACCGCGCCGTCCACCGGATTGTCCTGGCCGAAGATCAGGATCGCCTTCACCACCGGCGCCTTCTGGCCGAAGCGGTCCACCCGGCCTTCGCGCTGCTCCAGGCGGTTGGGGTTCCACGGCAGGTCGTAGTGGACAACGGCCGAGAAGTGCTCTTGCAGGTTGATCCCCTCGCTGAGGCAGTCGGTGGCGACGAGCACGCGCACCGGCGCGGCCGCCAGTGAGTCCACCTTGAGCTTGCGGTCGTCCTCGGCCAGTGCGCCGGTGACCGCGACGACGCGCACGCCGGGAAAGCGGGGCGCCAGCGCGCGGTCCAGCTCCTCGGCCACGTAATCGGCCGTGGCGATGTAGCGGCACCAGATGATGGGTTGATAGCCGGCTTCCAGGAGATCCTGTACCACTTCGATCGCTTTCTGAAGCTTGGTATCCTGCGTGCCGCGCAGCGCAGCGGCCATGGCGGCAAACCGGCGCAACCGGTCCTGGTCCGCGACGGTCCACCCCGGATCCCGCTCCTGCGCGTCGAACACGGCGCTGGGCGGCGCGTCGCTGGCGGCCTCGGCCTCGGTGGGGTCGTAGACCAGTGGCATAAACTCGGCATCCACCTCGGCAGGGTCCCAGTCGCCCAGGTCTTCGACCCCAGCCTCCACCCCTGGCCCCTCCCCCAACCTTGGGGGAGGGATGGGGAAGGGGGCCGCCCGCTTGAGGAGCGCGACCTGCGCCGCGGCCGGCGACGAGGAGACGCAGCGCAACAGCGCCAGCGCCGACCAGAAGCGCATGCGTTGCTTCCAGCCGGTCAGCGTCTCGGCCGAGCGCACCATCTCACCGGCAAACTCGTAGACCGCCTGATAGAACTTGCGATAGGCGGCCGAGAAGCGGTAGGGCTGCTCCGCGCCTTCGGGATCGCGCACCGGGAAGGGCGTATCCTCGCCCATCCAGTGCCGCACGTCCGCGCGGCGGCGCTGCACGAAGTGCCTGGCGAGCCGATCCGTCTGCTCTTCGCTCAGGTCCGCCAGGGTGAAAAGCCGGAAATCGGGCCGCAGCAGCCCCAACAACGACCGGAAGGAGGATTCGATCCCGCTGTGGGGCGTCGCGGTGAGCAGGATCAGGTGGCGGTCGGGCTTCTTCGCCAGCTCGCGCAACAGCGCGTGCCGCTGCTGTTGCGCGCTGGCCCGGCCGGCCGGTGGCTGGGCCGCACCATGCGCCTCGTCCACCAGCACCAGGTCGGGGCAGTGCTGCAGGAAGGCGGCGCGATAGTGCTCGCCCTTCACGGTGTCAATGCTGGCGACGAAGTGGCGGAAGTGTTCGAAGATGGAGCGATCGGGCGGCGTCCGGCGCTCCAGCCGGGCGACCGTGCCGGCCCGGATCACCACAGCCTCGATGTTGAACTTCTCGGCCAGCTCCTGTTGCCACTGTTCGCACAGGTAGGGCGGGCAGAGCACGGCCAGGCGGCCGACCCTGCCGCGGTCGAGCAGGTCGCGGGCAATCAGCGCGGCCTCGATGGTCTTGCCCACGCCCACGTCGTCGGCGATCAGCAGGCGCACGATGGGGAGGCGCAGCGCCATCACCAGCGGCACGAACTGGTAGGGCCGCGGCCGCACCGACAGATGGCCCAGCGAGCGGAACGGCGCCGCGCCCTCGCGCAGCAGCAGCCGTGCGGATTCCAGCAGCAGACGTACCGCCGCGTGGTCCTGGACGTCCTCCGGCGAGGGCAGCGGGAAGTCGGCGGCCTCGATGCGCTCGTAAGGTGCTTCGTAGGCCATCAGGTCGGCCAACGGCTTGACGACGCCGCAGACCTCCCGTGCGCTGCCGCCGATGGGGCGCAGGAGGACCAGGTTCGGGTCATCGGAGGGAAGGACGACCCAGTCGCGTTCGCGGTAGCGCACCAGGGCGCCGGGGGTGGTTTCGATCATGCGGGTTCTCGGGTATGATGGCGTCCGCCTTCCCCGTCGCCGACACGGATTCGGGCCGCGGCTGAAGGCGCCGACGGCCGGCCGACGACGTCGCCTGGGGCGTTGGTCGGAGCAGGCCGATCTGGCGGCGGAACGCTCCTTCGCCCCGAATTCGATTCCGATTCGGCGGCTGACTCTCAATCCGCGTTCAGAATTTGCCGGATTTGATCAAGCAGTCGAGGAATGCGATTCTGAACCACATCCCACAGGATGTCTTCGTCCAGGCCAAAGTACTCATGGACAACCATGTCACGCAAACCGGCGATCTTGGCCCACTCCACCTCAGGATAACGTCTTCGTATCTCCGAAGGAACGTGTTTGGCCGCCTCACCGATGATCTCCAGATTCCGCACGACGGCGTCGAAGGTTTTCTCGTCACTCACAAACTGCTCAAAGTTCAGCCCGTAGGAATAGCGCAGTATTTTTTCGCAGGATTCCCGGATGTCATCCAGGTAAAGCCGGATATCACGCGACATAGAGCGCTTCCTTTTCTACATACGGGCGCAGCCGTGGTTTGAGGGCTTTGCGTGTGACCAGATCGACGCGTCGCCCCAGCAAGTGCTCCAGGTAGAACTTGAGATCCATGAACTGGTCGAAAGTGGCCCGATCCTTGAACTCCACCAGGAAATCCACATCGCTTGTCGGTTGCCCTTCATCTCTGGCCACCGACCCAAATAGAGCCAGAGATTTCACGCCGAACTGAACGATTTCCTGTCGGTGCTCGGTCAACAACCGGGTAACATCGCTTCTTCTCATAGCTCACCCCCTCCGGCCACCGATATTTTCTCCCTTGCCATCACCGCAAGGGAAGCCCTCATTTTCCAGGATGACCGGGGCCCGTTTCTCCTGTTACCGAATTGTACCAGGGATCATGCGCCTGGACAAACAGATCCGTTCACTGCACACCTCCCGGCCGCTGCCGCATCTGCATACCCTCGCTTCACTCACGCGATAGGGGGGAATCCTTCACCCTACGCAGGTACGTCACTGCTGCGCCGGGCCGAACACGTCCTGTCGCTCCAGTAGTTGTTGCTCGAGGTCGGAATCGTACCTCATCACCACGACCCGGTAGCCGCGCGCCTTCAACTCCCGGCGGATCGCCTCGTCGCTCGCCTTCTGTTGCGGCTCGTCGTGCACGCTGCCGTCGCAGTAGACGCAGATGTTGGGCTCGTAGAAGAAGTCGGCCACGGTCATCATGTCGGGCACAGCATACTGCGCAAAATCGGGCAGGCGCCGACCGGTAGCGTGCAGGCGGTCGAGCAGGTTGCGCTCCAGCGCCGAGCGGCCGTCGGTCAATTCGCGCAGCCAGCGGTAGTGCGCCTCGTAGTCGCGCGTCGCGTCGCCCATCTGCGTCGTGCTGCCCGCCAGCGCGAGCAAGGCATCGCGCACTGCGTGGCGGTCCAGCAGCCGGTGCACGCGCTGGTTGTAGTACGACATCAGGCACTCGTAACAGGCCCGGGCGCAGGCCTCATCGGCGTGCGGATCGGTTGCCGGCCGCCGATCGGCGCCGGTGGTGGGGTCGAAGTGCAGCACCTCCAGCGCCTGACGCGCCACGGCGGCCAGCGCGGCCGGCTCCTGCACCAGCCGGCGCAGCACGCCCAGCCCGCCTTCCGTCCCTTCCCAGAACAGGATGCCCAGGCGATCCCCTTCGCCGATCAGCTCCGAGGCCAGCTCGCCTTCCTCAACCTCGAACAGCTCCTCCATGCCGCGGGCCAGGGCGTATTGCAGGCTCGGCAGGAAGGACGGATTCGCCAGGTCGCCCACCTGCCGCGGATAGACCAGCAGCGCGTTGCCCGTGCCGCGCACGAAGAGCCGCACCTGCGACTTGACCTCGGCTGGCGTGACCGCTGCGGCGTTGCTCGCACCTCTGGTGGACGTCTCATCCTGTCCCAACCACAGGCCGCGCTTCATGTCGAGCCGATAGCCGATCTCGCGGCGACGGCGCCAGCCGTGGTTGATGCGCCACAACGTGGCCGCGGGCGCATACACCAGGTCCAGGAGCGAGTGGTGAGTAGGGAGTGGCGAGTGGTGAGTAGAGCCACCCTCTATCTCGCTACTCGCGACTTCGCCATTCGCGACCACATTCGCCACCCGCCGACGCAGTTCTCCCCCCGGCCCTTGCGCAAAGCGGAAGTGGGTGCGCGTGTCGTACCCCATCCGCATGCGCTCTTCCTCGTCGCTGGTGATGCGCTCGCGGCGCTGCGTGCCCACGGTGGGCATCTCCAGCAGGTGCGCGATGTAGAGGCCGGCCTGTTCCAGCGCGCTGTCGCAGTGATGGCAACGTTCGTCGTGGACCGCCTCTCCCTCATGCAGGTAGCCGCAGTGCTGACACACCCTGGCCCGCACAAAGCGCTTCTCGGGCTCCTGGAGCGGCAGCCAGACGCGGTTGACCTGATATTTCGCGCCCTCGTGGTAGATCACGTTGTCCGGCGCGAATTCGGTGATGGCCAGAAAGCGCGGCCGACCGATAAACTCCCCTTCATGGCGGCCGGAGATGAAGACGCGCACAGGCAGGGCCGGGAAGTTGTAGCCGGGCAGGAAGCCCTCGCCGGCCAGGTAGCGATAGGCGGAGAAGTCGCTCTCCTCGGCCCGCACATTCTGGCAGGTCAGCAGCTCGAGCTGGCGTTGCGCCTCGCGCATGGACGTCTCGGCTTCGCGGATGGCCTCTGCGCTGGCCTTGCCCGCCCGCCGGAACCCGCTGCGTTGCTGCTGTTGGGCCGCCAAAAGCTGCGCATCGGCCGCGCGGTAGAGCTCGCGCCAGCGGTCGAAGGCGCGAGCGAACGCGGCCGCTGCGCCGTCAATCTGCGCCTCCAGCCAGCCGTCGTGCAGCCAATCGGCATCGGCTACATCCGGCCCGCACGCGGCCAGCACACGGCGACATTCCTCCAGGCAGCCCTGACGTTGGGCCGGCGTCAGCGCGATCTGTTCGCGCACGGCCTGGTGCAACGGCAAATCGGGTTGTTCCGCATCGATCACCTCCAGGATGGAACCTTGCTCTCTGCTCAGCTCAACGCCGGTCCAGGCCAGCCAGATGGCGTGGACGTGCGCCCGCACCAGGTCCTCGTTGCTCAGATCGAGCCGGGGCGCAGTGACCTCGCCGGCCACCATCCTCTGCCGGCGCCGGAAGAAGTACTGATCGTGGCCGCTGCCCCGCGCACAATAGCTGAGCACCAGCGCCGGCTGGCCCGCGCGGCCGGCGCGGCCGCTGCGCTGTGCGTAGTTGGCCGGCGTGGGCGGCATGTTGCGCAGATGCACGGCATTCAGGTCGCGGATGTCCACCCCCAATTCCATGGTGGGCGAACAGAAAAGCGACGTCAGTTGTCCCCGGCGGAAGGCCTCCTCTCGCTGCTGACGCACTTCCGCTTTCACCTGGGCCGTGTGCGGAGCGCCGCTTATGCCGGCTAGCGGGAAGCCGGCGCTGTGGTAGAATTCCGTAAAGAACCGGTTGGCTTCCTGGGCCACGGCCTGGTACATCTCGCCGCGGCCTCGATAGCGGCGCAGGGGGTTGACCGCCGGCCTGCCGTCACCCAACCGCCAGATCAAGGCGCCGGCGCGCAGGCGCAGGCCGCCCTGGCGTCCTCCGCTTTCGGCCTCCTCGGCGCGGATCAGCAAGCCATAGCCGACCAGGGCTTGCGCGATGGCGGCGATCAGCGCGTCGTATTCGGCGGCCTCCAGCTCGCGGCCGAGCTTCTCCTTGAGGTATCCCTTCAACCAGCGGCCGAAGACCCCGCGAGACGACAGGCTGAAGTCCCCGCGCTCCCGGTCTTCATCGGGCAGAACGAAGAAGGAGGCATAGCGCAACTGTTCGTCTTCACCGAATGCCCACCGCCCATCCAGATACTCTCTGGCCCGGTGTTTCAGCTCATCCTGAGCCGGCCCGCGCTTGAGACAGGGGACGTCGATCGTGGACTGGCGGCGCATTTCGTCGAGCAAGGTGCGCAGCACCTCCGCGCGCTGCGCCGGGGTCAGGTCGGCCATGCAACCTGCCCGGCCCCAGACCTCTGCGCGGGCCACCAGCGCCTCCAGCCCCTCGTAGTCCACGCGCAGCAGGCCGCACTGCTCCAGGTTGGGCTGCACCACGCGCCAGCCCCGGCGCAGGTCCTCGTAAAGGCGGTACTCGATCACCTCTCGGAAGACTTCCGCCGTCTTGACGGCCTGCTGACTGCTCGGATCGAGGTCCTTCTGTTTGGCGTAATCCCGGAGCTGCAGGTCCAGCGCGTCCACCACGCGACTCGCCACCGTATCAAAGCGCAGCTCGCCGTGTTTCTGCAAGGCCTGGTACAGGGCCTTGCGCAGCATGGCCACCTGGACGAAGTCGTTGAAGTGGCCGGCCTGCAGCGAGGCATCCTGGCGGTTGTCGGTGAAGCTGAGCACCTTTTGCGCCTCGCGCGGCAGGTCGCTTTTGCGCAGCGCGGCGACCGTAGTCAGGGTGAGCAAGGTGGTCGCGGTGCTGCGGCCCTGGCTGGAGAGGGCCGACAGCTTGCGGAAGTCATCGCGATCGCGGCGGGTGTAGGCCTCGCCGCAGGCCAGGCACAACATGAAGGGCTGCGGCACAAACCAGCAGGAGAGGGCGTCGGGGGCGGCAGCGTCGGCCAGCTCGCCGTTCGGCCGCACGTACAACGCCTTGGGGCGGAAGCCGGCGTATTCCTTCTTCAGTTTGTCCGGCCGCCTGGGCTCGAACCAATGCTCGGGCAGGGCAGCCGGCTCATCCTGCCAGCGGCCGGTCGGATCCGCCATCACGTAGCCGGCTCCCTCCTCCTCGTCGGCGTTCCCCACATCGTCTTCGGCCCTGGGCAACAGCCGGTGGTCCTCTGGCTGCCATTGCACGGCGTAGTATTCCTGGCCGCACACGCGGCAGAAGCGCAGCGGATAGAGCAGCCGGTCGCCGCCGCCCGGCGCGTACAACTGGCCTTCCAGGGTCAGCCGCCGGCTTTCCGGCCGCTCCAATGTGGCATAGACCGCGCCCCCCTGGCCGATGAACTGATGGAGCTTGAAGGCGAACGCGTTGCCACCGTCGGGTGACGGGGTCTGGGCGCCCAGGAGCAACATGGCGCGCAAGCGGTCGGCGCACGTCTCGCGGTCAACGCCGGTGAGCGCCGCAAGTCGGGCCACGCCTTCGGCCAGGGTGATGGGCTTGCGACGGCGCAGCCGGCCGTCTGCTTCTTCCTCCAGGCCGAAAGCATCCTCGATCCAGGCGCTGAGCGGGTTGGCAGCGAAGGCGGCCCAATCGCCGGCCGGCGGGAGCGGCGCGATCAGGGCCTGGCGCAGAGCCTTCGCATCCGCGAGGCCGTTGCGCGGGATCATGCGGCGCAGCGTCTCCTCCACCACGTTGGCGGCCTCGACCGGCGTCCCGAAGAGCCTGGTCGCGAAGCCGGCAACGGCTTCACGGCGTTCGCCTGCTGCGTCTGCGCTCACCATGGTGGCGCTGGTGCCGATGCACACCAGGTTGGGATTGCCGCTGCGCTCCCGCACGCGGCGGACGAGCAGCGCCACGTCCGCACCCTGGCGGCCGCGGTAGGTATGCAGCTCATCCAGGACGAGGAAGCGCAACGCCGAGGTGGCCCGATCCAGGAAGTGGCGTTCGCGCGGCCGCACCAGCATCAGTTCCAGCATGACGTAGTTGGTCAGCAGGATGTGGGGCGGATGTTGGCGCAGGCGCAGCTTTTCCCCGTCCGTTTCCTGGCCCGTGTAGCGGGCGAAGCGTACCGGCATCGGCCTGCCCGTGCGTTTGCGATAGCCCTCGGCCAGGCGGCGCAGGGCCTCCTCCTGGGAGTTGACTAAGGCGTTCATGGGGTAGACCACGATGGCCCAAACCTTCTCCTGAGCGGGGTCGCCGCGCAGCACCGCATCGAAGATGGGCAGGAAATAGGTCAGGCTCTTGCCGGAGCCGGTGCCGCTGGTCACAACGAAGTGCTGGCCGGCCAGCCCCTTGCGGATGGCCTCTTCCTGGTGACGGTAGAGGCGGAACGCCGCACCGTCTTCATCCCGGAAGATCTCGGCGCAGCCGGGATGCAGTATGCCTGCGGCCGCCAGCTCCGCGACGGTGGCCGCCCTGGCATAGGCCGGGTTGAGCTGCAGCAGGGCGTCCGGCCACAGAGCGCGTTTCTCCAGGACCTCCCTGGCGACAAACGCGCGGATGTCCTCATCGGCGATGGCAAGGAAGCTCTGAACGTACTCGCCGTAGCGCTCGAGGATTTCATGGTGGATGTCGAAGATATCCATGAACCGGCTGGCCTCTTGAGAAAGAAACCGAACAGAACACCAAAAGGAAAGGCCCACATCCATCTCGCTGGATCATGGCCTCATTTTTCATGCACCGGATTTTACCACATGTCACCGGCAGTGAAAAGTCGAGCCGAATAGACAAGCCCTCAGGACACATCCGCGTTCCCCGCCCCGGCGCCGTCGTCGGGAGCGATCGGCGACGGCGGCCGCATGCCCAACAGGCGACACAGCCGGCCGATCATCCGCAAGTCCCACGTGTCCACCCCCGACAGGTACGCCAGCCACGCCCGCCAGACCGCCGGCCTCAGGATCCCGTAGACGAGCAC
>DAOTZV010000236.1:0-40529 GCA_034434235.1 Anaerolineae bacterium | reverse complement strand
GGCGTCTTGCGCCACCTTTTCTCTCGCTCGCAGGGGGTCTGCGACCCCCGTCTGGCCCCCGAGACGACGTATTCAGACCGACGACGCCGGTCGCAGACCGGCTGGAAGCGGTTCCAAAGCTTAGCTTGATGTCTATGCCCTCATCCCCCCGTCGCGCATACTGCGGCGCGATACGCGGTCGCCAGCCAGATCCCTTCGGTAGACCCCTCGATCGGCGGGTTGGCGCCCGCCAGCAGATGGCCCGCCACCCGCACGTTTTCCAGCACCGCACGGCCGGCTTCGTCCACCGGCTGCATCTGCGCGTTGGCCCGCACGCCGGCCCCGTGCACGGGATGGCCCGCCGCATCCAGAAACTCCGGCCGGAACCATTCGGTCAGTTCGCCGGCCGGCCGCACCGGCAGGTCGAAGATCACCTCGCGCATTTGGCCGCGGTGATCGGTCGCGATGCCGCCGCCATAGAGGCCGCCCGTGGCCAGGATGATCTCTCGACCGCGATAGGTGGCCTGGCGCACGACATTCGGCACGACCAGGCTGGTCGCCCGACCGCCGGCCGTCTCGCCGCGGGCCACCGTCATGTCGAGCAGGATCGGCACGCCGGCCCGCGTCAACGCGGCCTTGAAGGCCGCGTAAAGCCGCATCCCGGGCACGCTGGGCGGCAGGGTCGGGATCTCGAACACGGGCACGCCCAGCCGGTCTTGCAGATCTTGCCACGCCTCGGCGTGATGCGCCAGGCCCACCACGGCCGGCAACCCGACGCGCGCGGCGCCGTCGAGCCGCGGCCGGATCTGGGCCGCCACCTGTCGGCGCACTTCGGCATCGTCGAACAGCCGCGCCAGTCCGGCCGAGGTCAGGTCGAAGCGACTTGCCTGGCGCATCTGCGGCAGGTCGAATGCCAAAGCCCGCGCGGCAAATCCCTGGCGGGCCAGGTTGTCGGCGCAAAGGGACGGATAGAAATCGCGCCAGCCCTTTGGCCCGGCGATCAACATGGGGTCGGGCCGGCGCAGGTCGCCGGCCGCGAAACTGGCCGGCGCCAAGGCCACCCGCTGCGCGGCGCCCAGGGCGGTCGGCAATACCAGCCCATCTCCCGCGTCCGGCCGATCGAAAGCTTCCTGGGGCGCGAACTGGATCCCCGTCGCCTGGGCCACCTGGCGCAACGCGTCCAGTCCGCCGGCCAGCGCGTCCGGCCCCGCCGCCGCATAGGGATGGTCGGGATGCGCCGCGATCCATTGCTCCAGAGCACGGGGCGCCTCGGGGCCATTCGGCGCCCGATCGAGGATGCGGGTCCACGAAGTACTGTAGGGCGAACTTAAGTTCGCCCTACGATGGGAGCCATTCGGCGCCCGGTCGAGGATGCGGATCCATCCCGGCATGATGTGCGTCGTGCCGATGCCCGACGCCAACACGCGCACCTGCGCGCCGCGTTGCCGCGCCACCCAGGCGGCCAACAGGCCGGCCGGCCCCGCGCCGATGACGAGAATCTCATCCATGAGCGACCTCTCCCAGCCGATCGAGGCCCAAGATGCCCCGATAGATCTCTTCGTCCAACAGCGCCTGGCGCAAGCCCTGGCCCCATAACAGCGGCCGCTGGCCCTTCCAACGCCGTTGCGCAAAATCGGCCAGCGCGGCCGTGGCCGGCCCCGCGGCCACGCCGGACGATTCGTGCAGGATGCCCGCCGCGCGATAGCCGCAGAAGCCGCCCTGGCACGGCCCCATGCCGAGCCGCAGGTCGCGACGCAGGTCGTCCAGGATCCACGGCGCGGATACGTCGCCATGCGCGGCGGCCGCTTCCTCCAGATCGCGACGGGTGACCAGCTCGCACTCGCAGATCAGTTGATCCTGATCGGCCGCGTTTTCCACGTCTTCCAGCCGATGGCCGAGCCGATGCGGCTGCGGCGGATTAAGGGGGATGCGCACGTCGGGCAACACGTAATCCTTCGTCACGCACGGCCTGGTCACGCCGAGGTGCGCGCAGACCACATCGGCCGCGCGCTCGGCCATCAGCCGGTACGTGGTGAACTTGCCGCCGACCACCGTCACCAGCCCGGCGACGCCATCGCGCTGGGCATGATCCAGGACGGCAAAGGTGCGCTTGGCGTCGCGGCCCAGCGCGTTCGATCCCTCCTCGTAGAGGGGCCGCACGCCCGCCCAGGCGCGCAGCGCGCGCGCCTGGCTGAAGCCGGGCACCATCTTCTCCCCTTCCTGGAGCATGAGCTGCACCTCCCACGGCTCCACCGTGGTGTCGTTGGGGTCGGGCACGTTGACCGAGGTCGTGCCGATCACGGCCACCGTGCCGACCGGCACCAGGATGTCGCCGTCGCCGGGCTTGTGCAGGCGATTGATGATCGTGTTGACGAAGCGATACGCCATCGCGACCATGGTGCCCCTGCTGGGCCGCACGGTGATGTGACAGCCGGCCATGGCCGCGATCTGTCCCGCCCACGCGCCGGCCGCGTTGACCACCATCTGCGCGGCCACGAAGCGCTCTTCGCCCGTGCGCCGGCTGCGCAACCGCGCGCCGACCACCCGGCCCCCCGCCACCTGCAGGCCGATCACCTCCTGGTAGGTGAGGACATCGCCGCCGAGCTGCCGGATCGCGGCGCCGAGCGCGGTCAGGATGTCGAACGAATCGCAGGCGGCATCGGGGACGCGAAAGACGCGGCGGATCTGGGGATTGAGCGCCGGCTCCTCTTTGAGCGCCTGGGCCGGGCTGATCTCTTCGGTCGGGATGCCGCACGCCCGGCACGCGGCCACCCACTCGTCGGCGTAGGCCGGGTCATCCTCGGGGGTCTGCACGAAGAAGCCACCGGTATCTTCGATGGCGTGGGGCACGATCTTGCGCAGGATGCGATTCTCGGCGATGCACTCGCGCGCGGATTCGGGATCGCGCACCGCGTAGCGGCCGCCGGAATGCAGCAGGCCATGATAGCGACCCGAGGTGCCGTCGGTCAGATCGGCGCGCTCGACCAGCGCCACCTTCAGCCCGCGCAACGCCAGGTCGAGCGCGGTGCCGCCGCCCGTCGCTCCGCCGCCGATGATCAGGACATCGTATTCGGTCATTCGTCAGATCCTTTGAGACGCGCCGGCCGCTTCGGAAAGGGCACGGCACGTTCGGGAAGAATTCTTCCGACCTCAGAAGACTTGTCTTTACGAACAAGTATACACTGAACCACACTGACGACAAATCCACAAGAAGGCCATTAATCGGATCCGGTCATCACTAACTATAGGGGCGCTACACGAGAAAAGGCCTATTTAGGGAAGCCCAAAAACGAAGTTATCCACATAAGAACCGACTTATCCACAGTAAACGGCGGGTTATCCACAGAATCATTCTCCGGGCGACCGAAGTCGCAGCAGATGATTGCGTCCCCGATGGCGCGCAACCCGAGATCGCCCTACACACCGCCCCGAAATCGTTGACTTCTACGCCCAATTACGCTATACTTCGTGCTATCTATACGAGGTGATTATGCGGCGGTGGGTGATCCGCTCTTCTTGGGCCAGGTGGCTCCGAATCGGCATGGGCGTAAAGCGGTGGCTGCTTCTGCTGGGCGGCGGCATCGTCGCGTTGTGCCTGGCCACGGTCCTCTTCCAGCAGGTGGCCGGTCTTGGCGATTGGCTGGCCTTCGTCGCGGATTCGGGCCGGATCCCTGTTCCGCTCGCGCCCCTGGCGGTCGTATTCGCCGTAGGGGGCAGCGTGGCCGTGGTCGTCGCGATCTATCGCCTGAACCTGTCGCTGTTGGCCGCCTTTCGTCGCCGAGACCAGGCCGGAGTCGTGGATGTGGTTTATCGCCATCGCGCCCGGCAGCGGGGACCGAAGGTCGTTGCCATCGGCGGCGGACACGGCCTGAACACCCTTCTGCGCGGGCTCAAGGAATACACCGACAACATCACCGCCATCGTCACCGTGGCCGATGACGGCGGCAGCTCGGGGCGGCTGCGCCGCGAGCTGGGGATCCTGCCGCCGGGCGACTTTCGCAACTGCATTGCCGCGCTCTCCGACGCTGAAGAGCTGATCACCGAGCTGTTCCAATATCGCTTTCAAGGCAACAGCCATCTCGACGGGCACAGCTTCGGCAATCTCTACCTGAGCGCCATGACCGCGCTCACCGGCAGCTTTGAGGCCGCGCTGGCCGAATCGAGCCGGGTGCTGGCCGTGCGCGGCCGCGTCCTCCCTTCCACGCTGGCGCAGGTCACGCTGGAGGCCGAGGTGGGCATCGGGGCCGGGGGGCCGGCGGCCGACCGCGTCGAGGAGTGGCGTCGCGTGCGGGGCGAATCGGCCATCGCGGCCGCGCGCGGTCGGATCCGCCGCGTCGCCCTGGACCCGGAAGATGCGCCGGCTTATCCCGAAGCAATCCGCGCCATCTTCGACGCCGACCTGATCGTCGCCGGCCCGGGGAGCCTCTACACGAGCGTCTTGCCCAACCTGCTGGTGCGCGACCTGGCCGGGGCGATCGGAGCCGCGCGGGGGTTGAAGGTGTATGTATGCAATGTCGCCACCCAGATCGGTGAGACACAGGGCTACGACGTCCATGCGCACGTACGCGCCCTGTACGATCACGTCGGGCCGGGCCTTTTTCGCACCGTCCTGGCCAACAACACCTTCATCGGTCCTGCGCCGCCGGGCCAGGGGGTCGAATGGGTGCGGCCACCCGAACGCGAACCCAGAGATTATCGGCTCATCTTGCGGGATCTGGTGGACAGGCAACAGCCCTGGCGCCACGATCCGGACAAACTTGCACAGGCTTTGCTGGGATTACTGAACGCATGATCGCGGAACCTTCTTCCAGATGTGGCGTCTTTTTCCAGGCGCTTTATCGCATTGCACGCACGGTTAACTCGTCTCTCGATGTCATGCAGATTCTGCCGCTGGTGGTCAGCCATACCACCGAGGCGCTGGGCGTCAAGGCGTGCTCGCTCCGCCTGCTCAGCCCGGATCGTCGCCGTCTCTTCATCGGCGCGGCGCACGGCCTCAGCGCCAGCTATCGCGCCAAGGGGCCGGTCGACCTCGCCCACAGCCAGGTGGATCAACTGGCTCTGGACCGCCGAGAGCCGGTCATCATCGCCGATGCGCAATGCGATCCCCGGTTTCAGTATGGCGACCAGGCCCGTGCCGAGGGGATCGTATCGGTCGTCGTCGTGCCCCTCTTCGTCCAGGACCAACCGATCGGCGTGCTGCGCGTCTACAGCAGCGAGCCGCGGGACTTCTCGGCCGAGGAGATCGAGCTGCTCGAAGCCATCGCCAGCCTCAGCGCGCTGGCCATCGAAAACGGCCGGCTGTACGAACGGCTGAATCGCGACTATCAGGCCGCCCTGGAATTCGGCGACCGCTCATTCGATTGAGCGGCGATGGCGGATTGCGGACGAATTTCGCCGTAGGTGACTTAGCTCATACACAACGCGCGGAGAGTGTGTTACACTACGCATGATTGTGCGGAGCTCGCTCCGCGCCACACACTTGCTGCACAATGGCGCCGGCGCCGAGGTCCCGGCCGACGTGACAGGTTATCGCCCCGGGCGAAAAATGGGGCATGCGACCATCCGTCGGGACCTGAGACATAGCATAGATGGGCCGGCGCTTTATCATGAATGGCGTTCGCCAGCGAATCACAAAGGAGGCACTGCAATGGCAGTTAAAGTCGGTATCAACGGTTTTGGTCGCATCGGGCGGCAGGTACTCAAGGCGATTCGGGATTACTATCCCGATAAACTGGAAGTGGTAGCGTTTAACGACATCGGCGACCTGAAGACGATGGCTCACCTGCTCAAATACGACTCGAACTATGGCCGCTTCAACGGCACGGTCGAGGTCGTGGATGACGCGCTGGTCATTGACGGCAAGCCGCTCAAGGTCTTCAAGGAGACCGATCCGAGCAAGCTGCCCTGGGCCGACCTGGGCGTCGAGATCGTCATCGAATCCACCGGTCTGTTTACGATCAAGAAGGACGGCGTCAACAAGAAGGGCAAGCTCGTGCAGGGCGCCGAGAATCACATCACCAAGGGCGGGGCGAAGAAAGTCATTATCACCGCGCCGGCCGAGGGGGAAGACATCACCATCGTCATGGGCGTGAACGACGACAAATACGATCCGGCGGTCCATCATGTCGTATCCAACGCTTCCTGCACCACCAACTGTCTGGCGCCGGCGGCCAAGGTCGTCCATGACAAATTCCGGATCGTGCGCGGCCTGATGACCACCATCCATGCGTACACCAACGATCAACGGATCCTGGACCTGCCGCACAGCGACCTGCGCCGGGCTCGCGCCGCGGCGATGAGCATCATCCCGACCACCACCGGCGCGGCCAAGGCCGTGGCGTTGGTGATCCCCGATCTGAAGGGCAAGTTCGACGGCTACGCGCTGCGCGTGCCCACCAGCACCGTCTCCATCGTGGACTTCACGGCCCAGGTCGAAGTGCCCACCACCACCGAAGAGTTGCGCCAGGCGTTCCGCGACGCTGCCGCCGGCCCGCTGAAGGGCATCCTGGCTGCGGTGGACGAGCCGCTGGTCTCCATTGATTTCAAGGGCGATCCGCACAGCTCCTCGGTGGACCTGCAATTCACGTCGGTGCTCGGCAAGGACAAGAGCGACTTCATCAAGGTCGTCGCCTGGTACGACAACGAGTGGGGCTACAGCGTCCGCACGGCCGATCTGGCCGCGCTGATCGCGAGCAAGCTGTAGTCGGATAGTCTGGTAGTCGGATAGTCGGATAGTCGGATAGTCTGGTAGTCAGATAGTCGGATAGTCTGGTAGTCGCGCCGACTACTCGACTATTCGACTATTCGACTACTCGACTACTCGACTATTCGACTACTCGACTACTCGACTACCCGACTATGTAACGGGAGACGAACTGATGAACAAGAAAACCGTTCGCGACATTGACCTCAAGGGCAAGCGCGTCCTGATGCGCGTGGACTTCAATGTGCCGATGGACAAAGGGGTTGTCACCGATGACAAGCGCATCCGCGCCGCGTTGCCGACGATCCAATACGTGCTCGATCAGGGCGCATCGCTGATCCTGATGAGCCACCTGGGCCGGCCCAAGGGCACCGGCTTCGACCCCGAATTCAGCCTGAAGCCGGCCGCCGAGGTGCTGAGCAAGCTGCTGGGCCGGCCCGTGCAGATGGCGCCCGATTGCGTCGGCCCGGAGGTCGAGGCGATGGCACAGGCGCTTAAGCCCGGCGACGTGCTGATGCTGGAGAACACGCGCTTCCACAAGGGCGAGGAGAAGAACGACCTGGAGCTGGCGAAGCAGATGGCCCGGCTGGGCGATGTGTACGTCAACGATGCGTTCGGCTCGGCCCATCGCGCCCACGCCTCCACGGAAGGGGTCGCCCGCTTCTTGCCGGCCGTCTCCGGCTTCCTGATGGAACAGGAGCTGGAATACCTGGGCCGTGCCACCGACAACCCGGCGCATCCCTACGTCGCCATCCTGGGCGGCGCCAAGATCAGCGACAAGATCGCGGTCGTCGAGAACCTGCTCGCCAAGTGCGATACCCTGATCATCGGCGGCGGCATGGCCAACACCTTCCTGGCGGCCAAGGGCTACAACATGCAGGAAAGCCTGGTGGAGCCCGGCTCCATTGACACCGCCAGGGCAATCCTGGAAAAGGCCGGCGATAAGATCCTGTTGCCGGTGGATGCCGTCGTGGCCGACAGGTTCGACGCCGAGGCCAACAGCCAGGTGGTGGATGTGGATAAGATCCCGGCCGGCTGGCGCATGCTCGACATCGGCCCGAAGAGCGTGGCGAAGTTCGGCGAGGCGCTTAAGACCGCCAAACTGGTCGTCTGGAACGGCCCGATGGGCGTCTTCGAGTTCCCGAAGTTCGCCGAGGGCACCTTTGCCATCGCGCGGCTGCTGGCCGAGCTGGATGCCATCACCGTCATCGGCGGCGGCGATAGCGCCAGCGCGGTGAAGAAGGCCGGCGTGGCCAAGAAGATGACCCACGTCTCTACCGGCGGCGGCGCCAGCCTGGAGTTCCTCGAAGGCAAGGTGCTGCCGGGCGTGGCGGCGTTGAACGATAAGTAGGCGGTTGGTAAACCGGTAAATTGGTGAATCGGTAAGGTGGGACAGGTTTGGGCGTTGGCGCTGGGACCTGTCCCGCTTTTGTTTGCGAAGCGATGAGCGATTATACCCGTACCCATCTGCAACAGCTCGAAGCGGAGGCCATCTACGTGCTGCGCGAGGTGGCGGCGCAGTTCGAGCGGCCGGTCCTGCTCTTCTCCGGCGGCAAGGATTCGATCCTGCTCGTCCATCTGTCACGACGGGCGTTCTGGCCGGCGCGCATCCCCTTTCCGCTGCTCCACATTGACACCGGCCACAACTTCCCCGAGACGCTCGCCTTCCGCGACCGGCTGGTGGCCCAGATGGGCGTGCAGTTGCTGGTGCGCTATGTGCAGGATTCGATAGACCGCGGCCGGGTGGTCGAAGAGCGCGGCCCCACGGCCAGCCGCAACGCCCTGCAAACGGTCACCCTGCTCGACGCGCTGGTCGAACTGCGCGCCGACGCGGCCATCGGCGGCGCGCGGCGGGATGAGGAGAAGGCGCGCGCCAAGGAGCGCTTCTTCTCGCACCGCGACCGCTTCGGCCAGTGGGATCCCAAGAACCAGCGGCCGGAGCTGTGGAACCTCTACAACGGCCGCAAGGCGCCGGGCGAACACTTCCGCGTCTTTCCGCTGAGCAACTGGACCGAGTTGGACATCTGGCAATACGTGCAGGAGCAGGGGATCGAGCTGCCGTCCCTCTATTTCGCGCATCGCCGCGACGTGTTTTCCCGCGATGGGACGCTCCTCGCCGTGTCGCCGTATCTCCCGCTGTTGCCGGGCGAAAAGGTCGAAAACAAGCTGGTGCGCTTCCGCACCATCGGCGACATGACCTGCACCGGCGCGGTCGAATCCACCGCGACGACCGTGGCCGAGGTGATCGCGGAGCTGGCCGCCGCGCGCACGACCGAGCGCGGCACGCGCGCCGACGATCGTCGCTCGGAGACCGCCATGGAAGATCGCAAACGCCAGGGGTATTTCTGATGGCCGGAGATCTGTTGCGCTTCACCACGGCCGGCAGCGTGGACGACGGCAAGAGCACGCTCATCGGCCGACTGCTGCTCGACTCCAAAGCGATCCTGGAAGACCAGATGGCCGCCATCGAGCGCGCCAGCCGCAGCCGGGGCGACCCCTACCTTGACCTGGCCCTGGTCACCGATGGCCTGCGCGCCGAACGGGAGCAGGGCATCACCATTGACGTGGCCTACCGCTACTTCGCGACCCCGCGACGCAAGTTCATCATCGCCGACACCCCCGGCCACATCCAGTACACGCGCAACATGGTCACCGGCGCATCCACCGCCGACCTGGCCGTGATCCTGATTGATGCGCGCAACGGCGTGGTGACCCAATCGAAGCGCCATGGCTTCATCGCCAGCCTGTTGGGCATTCCCCACATCGTGGTCGCGGTCAACAAGATGGACCTGGTGGATTATCGCCAGGAGGTCTTCGAGGCCATCGCGGCCGAATACCGCGCGTTCGCCAGCAAGCTGAACGTGCCCGATCTGACCTTCATTCCCATCTCCGCGCTGCGCGGGGACAACGTGGTGACGCCCAGTCCGGCCATGCCGTGGTACGACGGGCCGACGCTGTTGCATTATTTGGAACACGTGCATGTGGGCGCGGGCCGCAACCTGGTGGACTTCCGCTTCCCGGTGCAGATGGCCATTCGCAGCCACCCGGACTTCCGCGGCTACGCCGGCCAGATCGCCTCGGGCACGATCATGCCGGGGGAAGAGGTACTCATCCTGCCGTCGGGCCAGATGAGCCGCGTGCGGGAGATCGTCGTCTACGGCGGGACACTGGCCGAGGCCGCGGCCGGCGACTCGGTCATCCTGCGCCTGGCCGACGAGCTGGACGTGAGCCGCGGGGACATGATCGTGCGCCGGCATAACCTGCCGCTGGTGGCCGACCGGCTGGAGTGCACGTTGTGCTGGATGAGCGAAGAACCGCTCCGGCTCGGTGCGCCCTACATCGTCCAACACACCACCCGCCAGGTGATCGGCCAGATCAGCACGCTCAACTACCGGATAGATGTGGATACCCTGCACCGCGAGCCGGCCGCCACCTTGCAGCTCAACGAGATCGGCCGCGTGCTGCTGGAGACGGCCCGGCCGCTCTGCTGCGATCCCTACGCAGTGAACCGGGCCACGGGCGGCTTCATCCTGATCGCCCCCTCCACCAACAACACCGTCGCGGCCGGGATGATTCGCCGGGCCGCGCAAAACGGCATCGTCGCGTTCCAGCCGCCGCGACCGCATTCCAGCGATGTGGCCTGGGAAGAAGCGACCATCTCGCGGGCCGCGCGCGAGGCGCGCAACGGCCACGCCGCGGCCGTGCTCTGGCTCACGGGGCTATCCGGCTCCGGCAAATCCACCATTGCGCGCCTGCTGGAGCGCCGGCTCTTCACGCAGGGGGTGCAGACCTTCCGGCTGGACGGCGACAACGTGCGCCACGGCCTGAACGGCGACCTGGGCTTTTCGCCGGCCGACCGCCAGGAGAACATCCGTCGCGTGGCCGAGGTGGCCAAGCTGGCCTTCGAGCACGGCGCGGTGGTGTTGTGCACCTTCATCTCGCCCTTCCGCCGCGACCGCGACTTCGCCCGCAGCCTGATCCCCGCCGGCCGCTTCTTCGAGATCTATGTCAAATGCGACGTAGCGACCTGCGAGGCGCGCGACCCGAAGGGCCTCTACGCGCGGGCGCGCCGCGGGGAGATCCCCGAGTTCACCGGCGTCTCATCGCCCTACGAAGAGCCGACGGCCCCGGAGCTGATCGCCGACACCGAGACGCGTTCGGCCGAGGAGATCGTCGAGGAGATCCTGGCCTTATTGCGGGCGCGGGGCATCCTGCGCGGGTGAAGCCGGCCGCGAATGACAGGACCGGCTGGTGGCCTCGCCGAGCGAATCCACGAATAAAGACAGAATGCGCGAAGGAATGGAGCGCATTCGTGCACATCAACCGGCGCATACCCCTACGGTATTCGGTAGGGAAACGAAAACAGCGGGCCATTCGTGCATTCGTGGTGACATTCGTGGACGGCTCCCCCGTCGTGCGCGCCGCATTACATCGTCATCGCGCGCCGCCACCCCATTCGTGCATTCGTGGTGACATTCGTGGACGGCTCCCCCTGCCCCGCGCCGCCCGCCGCCCGGCCGGCCGCCAGGAGCGCCAGGTTTTCGGCCGCGATCTCCGGCGGCTGGCCGCTGCGGATCGCCTCTGCGAGCGCCTCCAGCGGAAAGAGATTCAGCTGCTGAAGCGCCGCGGCCGCGGTCAACAGCGCCAGATGCTTCTTGCTCTCCCGAATGCCCGCCGCGACAAAGTCGAACACCACCTTGTGCGCCGGTGTCTCCAGCCCGGCAAACTCCGGCGTCGTGAAAAGCCAGCTCGCAGGGGTCATCGCTTTGAGGTAACGACCTGCCATCCGATACCCCTCCTGGCTGATCAGCACCAATGCATCGGGCCGACTGATGCCGGTGAAGAAGATCTCGGTCGGGCTGAAGATCAGTTCGCTGATGCTGTGGCCGCTCTGCACGGTCACCGGATAGTCGTCCTGTTGCGCGGCCCACAAGCCCGAGAGGAGCGCGGCCTCGCCCAACAACCGCGCCAGCGAACGCACCTTGCCGCCGGCCGAGCCGGCGATCACCAGCCGGAACTCCCGATCCAGGTCCGACGCGTAACGCGGCGCGATCGGTCGGGGCCGAAGGCCCGGCGCGGCGGCCGCCGCGCCGGCCGCCGCGCGCAGCGCCCGCGCATATTCGGGCCGGGACGGCTCGGCCCGGGCCACGATGCCCGCGGGCCAGCCGAGCGCCTCGCGCGTGGCCTCCAGCGCCTGCCGGGAGAAGCGGTTGTTGGGCACATAATAGGCCGTGCACAGCTCCCAGATGTCGAGCAGTGCGAAGCAATCGCTCTGCACGGCCGCAACGATCACATCTGCCAGGTCGCGGTCGAACGCGGTGCCGCGCCACGCGAAGCCGGCGCCGTTGGCCGCCACCGTGGCGCACAGATCGAGCGGCCGCTCCAGGTTGCCCCCGCGCGTGGTCGCGGTCACGCCCCCCGGCGGCGTGGTGACACTGTGCTCGCCGCCGGTCATGCCGAAGTTGAAGTTGTTGAACACGAGCACCGTCAGGCCGATGTTGCGCCGGGCCGCGCTCAACAGGTGCGCAGCGCCGATCCCCGTGCCGCCGTCGCCGATCAGCACGATCACGGTCAGATCGGGGTCGGCCAGCTTGATGCCGCTGGCGTAGGCGATGCTCCGGCCGTGCAAGCCGTGAAACGCATTGGTGATGAAGTACTGATCGCCCAGCCCCTGACAGCCGATATCGCTCACGATCACGACCCGACGCGGATCGCGGGCCAGCTTGACCAACGCCCGATCGAGCGCGTTCAAGATCAGGCCGTGGCTGCAACCCGGACAAAAAGGATAGGGCCGATCATTGCGGTAGGTGCTCAGCATAGGCGGGTTCTCCGGTTCAGTTATCCATGAAAATGAGCGGTGCTCACGTGCCAGGCATCTTGCAGAGTGCCCCTGGCCCGCGTGACGAAGCCAGAGCGAGCTGGCACGTCCGGCGGCCTATCAAGTTAGGGCCGCGGCGAACTCGTCCGGCGTGATCAGCTCGCCGTCCACGCGATGGATCCCGCTGATCTCCGGCGCGGGCCGGCGGTTCGCGGCCGCCCACCGGTAGATCACCCGCTCGACCTCGCGGCAGAAATCGCCCAGGTTCAGCTCGGCCACGACCACGCGAGACGCGGCGTGCGCAGCCCGCAGGATCGCCTGTTCGGGCACGGGCCACAGGCTTTGCACCGTCAGCGCGGAGACCCGCCGTCCGGCCGCGCGTGCCCGGCGGATCGCCTCGGCCATGGCGCGGGCGGTGATGCCGTAGGCGATGAAGAGGGTCTCGGCGCCCTCCTCCAGGTCGGCTTGCGCCAGCTCGATCTCGTCGCGATGATCCTCGATCTTCCGCCACAGGTGTTCGTTCAGCCGGCCCACCGCTGCCGGGTCCTTGGTCAAGAAGCCGTGTTCATCGTGGGTGGAGCCGGTGAAGCGCACGATGTGCGGCCCGCCGATCGGGCTGAAGAGGGGCGGTGCATGGCCGGGGCCGGGGCGATAGGGCACGTACGGCTCCGGCAGATCGGCCGGCGCGGTCGGCCGCGGGCGCACGGGAGGATGCTCGTACCGGTCCAGCGCGACCGTGCTCCTGGAGAGAAACATCTCTTTGTCGGTCAGGAGAAAGACGGGAACGCGAAAGCGTTCCGCCAGGTCGAACGCGCGGCAGGTCAGGCCGTAGCAATCGGCCACGCTGCCGGGCGCCAGTGCGATGATCGGGTAGCCGGCCGAAGTGCCCCAGCGCACGAACTGGACATCCCCCTGGCCGGGAGTGGTCGCGCCGCCCGTCGCCGGGCCCATCCGTTGCACATCCACGATCACCAGGGGCACCTCTCCCATGATCGCCAGGCCGATGTTTTCGCTGTACAGGCTGATCCCCGGCCCGGAGGTCGCGGTCAACGCCCGGCGGCCGGTCATGGCCGCGGCGATGCACATGGAGATGGCCGCGATCTCGTCTTCGGTCTGGATCGCCACACCGCCGCAGCGGGGCAGCTCGCGGATCATGTGGAGGAGGAGCGGAGTGGCCGGGGAGATCGGATAGCCCGCGAAGAAGTCGCAACCGGCATCCAGCGCGCCGCGGGCAACCGCGGTCGCGCCATCAATGAATTCGCGCATAGAACTTGCTCCGACCCCGACGTGCATCTTAACGTGCCAGGCACTCTACAAGATGCCCGGCGCGTGACGGCTATTTTCAGCCAGATATCAGCATAAACGATCGTTGCGGTTTTCACCATGACGGCGCTCATCCTCGCCGACGAAGAGCGGGAGAAGGGGCAAAAAAGGAGGTTGCGATGGCGGCTTTACCGCCATCGCAACCCCGGGCCGACATCCCTCACGAACCGGCCGCGATCAGCCGTTCAGCCAACGCGCCAGCCGTGACAAATACGATGAGAGGCCGTCATCCCTGGCTTCGGCTTCGGCATAACGATCGAGTTGCGGCAACAACGTCCATGCTAACAGAGCCAGAACGGCAACGAGTAGCGGCAAGTCCATGGTAGTGCTCCTGTCGTGAGAATCGCAACTTCACAACCATTAACGCCAGCAGGCCCTGCGCGGTTCCGCCCTCCGGGGTCGAATTTCACCGCTTTCTTTCGTTCATGATGACGTTGAACTTGTCCAGAGGTGACGACCGGGGTAGAATGGCGGGTGCGCGCGTGCGGCGCACGATCCGATGGCGCCGCAGATGCGCAGAGAGTCCAGAAACGCGGAGGGCTTTCCCATGGATATGCACATCGAGGGCGGCCGGCTCGCCTGTTACCGGCGCGGGCAGACGCACGAAACGGCGCTCTTGCTCATCCACGGCTTCCCGCTGGATCATCGCATGTGGGCGGCGCAGATGGCCGCGCTGTCCGCGCAGGTGCACGTGATCGCGCCCGATCTGCGCGGATTCGGCCGCTCGGCCGCGACGCTGTCCGGCCCCTTGACCATGGATCAGCATGCCGACGACCTGGCCGCGCTGCTCGATGCCCTGGGCGTCGAGCGCGCGATCGTGGGGGGACTGAGCATGGGCGGCTACGTCGCGTTCGCGTTTTGGCGCCGCCATCGCCAGCGCGTGGCCGCGCTGATCCTGGCCGACACCCGCGCCGAACCCGATTCGCCCCAGGCCAGGGCCAACCGCGATGCCGCCGCGCAAAAGGTGCGCCAGGCGGGCGTCGCGGCACTGGCCGACGAGATGTTGCCGCGGCTTCTGGCGCCGGCCAATCTGGCCAACCCGCGCGTGGCGGAACGCCTGCGGGCCATGATCCTGGCGCAGCCGGCCGAAACGGTCATCGCCGCGCTCGCCGGGCTGCGCGATCGGCCCGACAGCCGGCCCACCCTGCCGACGATTGCCGTGCCGACCCTGGTGCTGGTGGGCGAACAGGATGCGCTGACGCCGCCCGCGGATGCGGCCGCGCTGGCCGCCGCGATCCCCGGCGCGCGGCTGGTTGCCATCCCGGCCGCCGGGCATATGAGCCCCATGGAGAACCCGCGCGCGGTCAACGCGGCCCTGCGCGAATTCATTCGCACGATCAGGTAAGCGCTACTGGTCGGCGAACTCGATCACCAGCCGGTCGTGCGCGTCGTAGCGGTAGACGGCGAAGAAAGGCGGATCGGCCGGCCCCAGGCGCAGCGCCTTCGGGAGCAGCACCGGCAGATCTTCGACCATATCCGCCAGCGGGAGGCGCTCGATGGGCCACCACTCCAGGACGCCGTCGGGCGACGCGGCGACCGCACGGGTCTCGGTGCGCGCCGTGAAGACGAAGAACAGGATGCCCACGCGCGGATCGCCCGCGTCCACGTGCACCACGCCGCACAGCCGCAAGCCGTGCACGCTCAGGCCGGTCTCCTCGCGAATCTCTCGCAATGTCGCCGTGTAGACATCCTCGCCCGCCTCGATGTGGCCGCCGACGCCGTTGTAGCGGCCGGCCCACAGCCGTTTGTGGGGTCCCCCGCGCAGCAGGAGCACCTCATCGCCGCAGGTGATGAAGCACAAGCTGCGCGGGATCACCTGATATCGCTCGTGGCTGCGCGCCACGCCCTGATCTTCCCGCCCCATCGGAACCTCTTTCGGCGTATGTGTGGTATAATGGCGCCGTGACTTCGACCGCAGCTTCAACACGCCAGATCTTCCGGGCGGCCACGCTGGTCATGGCCCTCTTCCTCTTGAGCCGCATCACAGGCCTGGCGCGCGAGATGGTCATCGGCGCGCGCTTCGGCACCAGCGCCGAGCTCGATGCGTATCTCGCCGCGTTCCGCGTGCCCGACCTGCTGTTTCAACTGATGGCCGGCGGCGCGCTCGGTTCGGCGTTCATCCCGGTGTTCACCGGCCTGTTGGCCCGCCGCGAGCTGCCGGCGGCCTGGCGCCTGCTCAGCGCGATCGTCAACCTGGTGTTGCTCCTGATGGCCGCGCTGGCGCTGGTGGCCGCGTTCGCCGCGCCGTTCCTCGTCCGCACGCTGCTGGCGCCCGGCTTCAGCCCGGCCCAACAGGCCCTCACCGTGTCGCTGATGCGCTGGATGCTCATCAGCACGATCGTCTTCGGCCTGAGCGGGATCATGATGGCCGCGCTCAACAGCTTCCAGCACTTCCTGTTGCCGGCGCTGGCGCCCGTGCTCTACAACCTCAGCATCATCGCCGGCGCCTGGTTTCTGGCCCCGCGCATCGGCGTCTACGGCCTGGTGATCGGGGTGGTCGTCGGCGCGTTCCTGCACCTGGATTGCCAGATCATCGGCCTCTGGTGGTATCGGGCGCGCTATCGGTGGGCGCTCGGCCTGGGCGATCCGCACGTGCGCGAGGTGGGCCGGCTGATGGCCCCGCGCGTGCTCGGCCTCGCCGCGGTGCAGATCAACTTCTGGGTCAACACGCTGCTCGCTTCGGGCCTCTCGGCCGGCAGCATTTCGGCGCTCAACTACGCCTGGCTGCTCATGCTCTTGCCCGAAGGGATCGTGGCCCAGGCCGTGGCCACGGCCGCGTTTCCCACCTTCGCCGCGCTGGAAGCGCGCGGCCAGCTCGCCGAACTGCGCCGGATCGTCAGCCAGACGCTGCGCGGAGTCCTCTTCCTGGCGATCCCGGCGGCCGCGGGCCTCTACGCCTGGCGCGTCCCGCTGATCCGTCTGCTGCTGGAGCGGGGCGAGTTCACCGCAAGCTCGACGCAACTGACGGCCACGGCCCTGGCGTTCTACGCGTTCGGGCTGATCGGCCACTCGGTGGTGGAGATCGCGGCCCGCGCGTTCTATGCCCTTCACGACACCCGCACGCCCGTGATCGTGACGCTGGCCGGCGTCGCGCTGAACGTGGGGTTGAGCGTGGCGTTGCTCCCGTGGCTCAACTATGCGGGCCTGGCGTTGGCGAACACCATCGCGACGCTGCTCGAGATGGGGGCGCTGCTCTGGCTGCTCGGCCGGCGGCTGGCCGGACTGGAATGGCCGCAGCTCGCTGCGACGGCCGGCCGCGCCGCGGCCGCGGCGGCCGCCATGATGGCGGCTCTGCTCTGGCTCGGCCGCTTCGAGCAGGGTCGTTCGCCGCTCCTCTTCGGCACGGCCGGCCTGGCGCTCGGCGCGCTCATCTACCTGGCGGGGGCGTTCGCGCTGCGCATGCCCGAAGTCGAGATGGTGCGCCGGCGGATCGGGCGTTGAGAACGTAAGCAGTTGTAGGGCGAACTTAAGTTCGCCCTACAACTGCGCCGGCGGATCAGGCGCTGAGGATGTAAGGCCGCCACACGAAGCGCCAGGGCCGGCCGAGCGCGTCGGCGTCGCCCCGCACGCCGATGCGCGGGGTGGCCGCGATCTCGGCCGCGGCCGCGGGCGTGCCCTCCTCAAGGAAGAGTTCCGGGCTGCTCGTCAGGTCGAGGCCGTTCTGGGCGCGCGTGATCCCCAGCGCCAGGCATAGCTTGCCGGGTCCGTCGGCCAGATGGCGGTCGGGCACGCCGCCGCGGCGCCGGCGCATGATCTCGATCCCCTCCTGCGGCACGATGGCGCGAATCAACACCGCGCCCGGCCGGCCATCGGCCTCCGTCACCACGTTGAGACAGAAGTACATGCCGTAGATGAAATAGACATACGCGTGCCCGGGCGGCCCGTACATGATCGCGCTGCGCGGGGTGCGCCGATGCGCGTGCGACGCCTCATCGTCCGGGCCGCCATACGCTTCGGCCTCGACGATTAGACCGCTCAAGCGCTGGCCATCGAGCACGCGCACCAGCCGCCGGCCGAGCAGATCGCGGGCCACGTCGGGCGTCGGCCGGTCGAAGAAAGCGCGGGGTAGACGGACCATGAGCAGCTCAGTTATCCATGCGCTGATCGGCGCACAACGAAAATGTGCAACGCTGCCATTTTCAGCTCAGTGCGCCAGTTGTCGGAATACGGCAACGACCTTGCCCTGGATCTCCAACTGGTCGGCCCGCACCGGAATCGGCTGATAGGCGGGGTTGGCCGGCTGCAGGCGCACCATGTCGCCCTCGGGATAGTAATACTTCAAGGTCGTTTCCTCGCGATCCTTGATCCACGCGACGATCATGTCGCGCGGCTGGGCCGTGTTTTGGTGCTGGATGATCACCCAATCGCCATCGTAGACCAGCGCATCTATCATCGAATCGCCCTTCACCTGGAGCGCGTACAGGTCGCCGCCGGCCGGCACCAGGTCCCGGGTGAGGGTCAACACTTCGTCGCCAAAGGGATGGTCCTGCTGGCCGACCGCCGGGATGGGCGCGCCGGCCGAGATCACGCCCAGCTTGGGAATGACGCGCAGCAGGCGGGAGGAACCGGCTCGCGGTTCGGCCCCGGCTTCTGTCTTCAGGCGAATGCCGCGCGAGATCTCGGTGCTCCGCTCCAGGAGGCCCTTCTTCTCCAGTTGTTCCAGATTGTACTTCACGACCGAGGTGGAAGAGATGCCCACGGCCTGGCCGATCTCGCGGATCGTGGGAGGGAAGCCGTGTTCCTCCCCGTATTGGCGGATGAACTCCAGCATGTGTTGCTGGCGTTGCGATAGAATCATGGTATCCTCCCTGCTCTGCGCCGGCCGACACAACCCGAACGCCGGACGCATGGCCATCTTGCCCGCTTCGTCACTGGAATATCTGTTCGAATCCATTATAACGAACATCTGTTCGTTTGTCAAGAGAGATATCGCAGATTTTCCCAAACTCCTTTTTATGCCGGCGAATATCCCAACCCGCGTAACCTGCCGGGAGTTTTTATGCAATCCCGTTCGGTTTGTGCTACACTACGACGCTATGAAATTCATCTCGTCTATCTTTCAGCCCGAAGACGACCGTGCGCCGGGCTACTGGTTCATCTTCCAGGGAGATCGGCTTCTGATGCAACAGGCGAACGGCCGGGCCGTCGTGCCGATGGC
Organism: Anaerolineae bacterium; assembly: GCA_034434235.1. Lineage (GTDB taxonomy): Bacteria > Chloroflexota > Anaerolineae > CG2-30-64-16 > CG2-30-64-16 > CAKZKT01. The sequence goes on along the minus strand of DAOTZV010000236.1, from coordinate 21,548 downwards.
TACACCGGCGGATCGGCCGGGCCTGCCGCTCGTGCGCCAGCTCTATCTCGGCTTCATCGAGGAGGCGGACGGAAGGCGCATCCATTGCTACGCGGCCGAGGCCGACCCGAATGCGGCCCCGCCGGCCGACATGATCGCGGATGGACTGCGCCAGCTCTATGGCCAGCTCGGCGAGGCGATGTTCGGCCTGGCCGGCCGCGCGATCCAGCTTCTGACATGGGACCGCACGCATCGCTTCTGCGGGCAGTGCGGCGCGGAGACGGGGCTGGTGGCCCACGAACGCGCCCGGCGCTGTCCGCAGTGCGGCCTCGTCTTCTATCCCCGCCTCTCGCCGGCGATCATCATTGCGGTGGTGCGCGCCACCGCGGAGGGGCCGCGGTTGCTCCTGGTGCACAACCATCGCTTCCCGGCCGGCCGTTACAGCGTGATCGCGGGCTACGTCGAGCCGGGCGAGACGCTGGAAGAGTGCGCCCGTCGCGAGGTGTTCGAGGAGGCCGGCATCCAGATCCAGAACATCCGCTATTTCGGCAGCCAACCCTGGCCCTTTCCCAACTCCCTCATGATCGCCTTCACGGCCGAGTACGCCGGCGGCGAGCTGGTCCTGGGCAGCGACGAGATCGGCGACGCCGGCTGGTTTGCGCCAGACGCTCTGCCCGATCTGCCGCCCAAGATGAGCATTGCCAGACGGCTGATAGATTGGTTCGTCGCCTCATACGGGGCCTGATCTTTGCCCCGGCAACCAGGATGTGCTAAAATAACAACCAGTTATGATTCTATCAAAGGCAGGAGGTTCATCTGGACGGTTCACAACTGGCTCATCTGATCGTCGAAAAGCTCGAAGAACATCAGGCGGCAGACATCTTGCTGTTGGATCTGCGCGATCTCACGCCCATCACGGATTATTTCGTCATCTGCACTGCGGATTCGGACCGCCAGAGCCGCACCCTCCAAGAGATCCTGGAAGTGGAGCTGAAGCGCGATCACCAGACGCGGCCCCTTTCGACCGAAGGAGAGCCCTCCTCTGGCTGGGTCTTGCTCGATTACAACACCGTGGTCGTACACATCTTTTCCAAACAAGCGCGCGCCTTTTATCGGCTGGAGGAGCTGTGGAGGGCCGCGCCCGTCGTGTTGAAGATCCAATGAAGCAGCCGCACGACCGTGAGGTCTGAAGTCCAAAGGGGAACCATACTCGAAGCAGAGAGATCACATGGAAAACAGAGAACTCGAACAAACACTTGTCCTCATCAAACCCGACGCCCTGAAGAACTCATTGACGGGATATATCCTGTCCCTGTTATCCGAATTTCACACGGGCCTGCGTTTTGCCGGCGCCAAGATCGTTCACGTCAATCGGATCCTGGCCGAGGAGCATTACGCCGAGCATCGAGGGAAAGTCTTTTATCCGGCCCTGATCGAATACATCATGGGGTATGCCCATTACCCGGACGAGCCGCATAAGCGCCGGGTGATCGCGCTGGTCTATCAAGGGCCCGAGGCGGTACAAAAGATCCGCGACATCGTGGGGCCGACCAATCCCCTGGTGGCCAGGGAGAAGAAGCCGGGGTGCATCCGTGCGCTGGGCACCCTGGTGCCCATCAAGGATGCCGCCGGCAACGTGATCGGCGAGCGGATAGACAACCTAATCCACGCCTCGGCCACGCCGGCCGAAGCCGAGCGCGAGGTCAAGCTGTGGTTCAAGCCGAACGATATCCCGCCGGCCATGCGGATCTATCCGACCGAGATCTGCGACGCGCTGTACTATATCCAGAACGGCCACCTCTACACCGAGTATGCGCCGGGGCGGGTTTGCCTGCTGGCGCCCGGGGATATCGTCTGGGCGTCGGACCTGGAGGCGCTGCGGCAATTGCGCGCCGGCCGGCCGGCCGCCTGTTCCCTTGCAACCGTAGCCGCGAAGTATCTCATCAACGAGGACCGAGAGACGGCGGACTGATCCTTCTTGGAAGATCTAACCGACAAGTGCCTGGCGCTTCCCAAAGCGCCAGGCACTTTGTTTTAGAACAGATGGTGGGTCTGGCGCACCGAGCGAACGACGTCGTCCACCGGCCGCTCCGACCAAGGACACGGCCCCAACGGATCGACGCCCGGCCGCTCGTCGCCCAACAGCGCCCGGCACAGATCGGCCACGCCGGCCGTCAGCACGTCCAGATTGTATCCCCCCTCCAGAGTGACGACCAGCCGGCCGTCGCACAGGCGCTCGGCCAGGCCGACAACCGTTTCCGCCAGTTGCCGGTAGCCGGCAAGCGACAGGCGCAGGCCCGCCAGCGGATCGTCCCAGTGCGCATCGAAGCCGGCCGAGACCAGGATCAGCTCGGGCCGGAAGCGCTCGGCCAGCGGCGTCAGCACCTCTGCGTAGATGCGCCGGAAGCCCGCATCGCCGATCCCGGCCGGCAGCGGCACGTTGACCGTGTAGCCGCGCCCGGCTCCCGCGCCCACCTCCTGCAAGCCGCCCGTCCCCGGATAATAGGGATACTGGTGCGTGGAGAAGAAGAGCACCCCATCCGAATCGTAGAAGATATCCTGCGTGCCGTTGCCATGATGGACATCCCAGTCCACGATCAAGATGCGCGTCAGGCCGCACTCGTCGAGGGCCGTCCGCGCGGCCACCGCCACGTTGTTGAGCAGACAGAAGCCCATCCCGGCGTCCCGTGTGGCGTGATGGCCCGGCGGCCGCACCAGGGCGATGGCATTATGCGCGCGGCCGGCCACCACCGCGCGCACCAGTTCGGCCACACCGCCCGCGGCCAGATCGGCCACCCGAAAGCTGGCCGGCCGCACATAGGTATCGGGATCCAGGTAGCCACCGCCCCGATTGGCGAACGCCATCAGCTCGCGCACGTAGCCGGGATCGTGCACGCGCGCCAGCAGGTCGAAGCCGGCCGGCCGCGGCGCGATGAACATCATGCGCTCCAGCAACCCTTCGCGCGTCAGGCCGGCCATGATCCGTGCGAGCCGGCCGGCGTTCTCCGGGTGGCCCGGCAAATCGTGTTCGGCAAAGAGCGGATCGTGGGTGTAAGCGGTGATGCGTCGGCTGGTGGACACAGGGCCTCCTTCCAGGGATGAAACAAAAAAAGAGAGCGGCGCACATTGTGCGTCGCTCTCTTTGTACCGTCTCCTGGCGGGTTTGTCAAGGCGACCGAGGTAACGCGAGTCGCGGATTTTTGGCGACCGAGGTCGCTGCTAAGGAGCCTGCGGCTGGCCGTCGGCCGACGCCGACGGCCCACACCCGCGCAGGCGGGTGTCGCGGCGCCGCACGCCCCTTAGACGCGATTTCAATCGCCCCGCGCGACACCGACGGCCCACACCCGCGCAGGCGGGTGTCGCGGCGCCGCACGCCCGTTAGACGCGATTGCAATCGCCCCCGCACGACGCCGACGGCCCACACCCGCGCAGGCGGGTGTCGCGGCGCCGCACGCCCGTTAGACGCGATTGCAATCGCCCCGCGCGACGCCGACTCGCGCGACGCCTCCTACTTCGCCTCCGCGGTCGCATCAATGGCGTATTGCGCCGGCGTCTTGCTGCGCAGCAGTGCCCAGATCATCGCCGCCAGACACGCCACGATCAACACCCAGCCGATGACGCCGATGTTGGGATGCGCCACGACGATCGGCGCGATGATCAGACTGATCAGATTGATGACCTTGATCAGCGGGTTCAAGGCCGGGCCGGCCGTGTCCTTCAGCGGATCGCCGACCGTGTCGCCGACCACGCTCGCCTTATGCGCGTCCGAACCCTTGCCGCCGTACAGGCCCTCTTCCACCAGCTTCTTGGCGTTATCCCACGCGCCGCCGGTGTTCGACATGAAGACCGCCAGCAGTTGGCCGGAGAGGATGACGCCGGCCAGGAAGCCGCCCAACGCCTCGGCCTTCAGCGCAAAGCCGACGACGATGGGGATCAGGACGACCAGGACGCCCACGGGCAACAGCTCGCGCTGAGCCGCCTCGGTCGAGATGGCCACCGCCTGGCGATAGTCGGGCAGCCGCTTGCCCTCGCGCACGCCCGGCACATCGAACTGCTTGCGGACAACCGCCACCATGCCGTTGGCCGCGCGCGCCACCGCCTTCACCAGCATCGAGCCGAACAAGAGCGGGATGCCGCCGCCGATCAGCAGGCCGATAAAGACGCGCGGATCGGCGATGTTGATGAACTCCAGCGGCTTCGCGCCCAGCTCGCGGAGCACCACATTGATGTCGGTGATGAACGAACCGTAAAGCGCCACGGCCGCGATCACGGCCGAGCCGATCGCCACGCCCTTCGTGATGGCCTTGGTCGTGTTGCCGACCGCGTCCAGATCGGTCATGATCTTGCGCGCGCTGGCGGGCATCGAAGCCATCTCGCCGATGCCGTTCGCGTTGTCGGAGATGGGACCGAAGGAGTCCATGGAGACCAGGTTGCCGGCATGCGTCAACCAGCCGATGCCGATCAACGCCACGCCGTAGATGATGTACTGCGCGCCCTGGCCGCTGTAGACCAGGACCGAGATCATGATCGCAGCCGCGATCAACAGGACCGACCAGAAGCTCGACTCGTAGCCTTCCGCCAGGCCGCTCAGGATGGTGGTCGCCGGGCCGAAGCGGGTGCTCTTGGCGATCTCCTGCACGGGCGGATTCTCGGTGCCGGTGAAGTGGGCGGTCACGCGGTTCACGATCACGTTGAAGATCACGCCCGCCGCCACCATGGTGGCGGGTTGCCACCAGTAGCCCAGGACCTGCGGATTGGCGCCGGCTGCAATGGCCGCCGTGTTCCGGGCATGGACATAGGCATAAGCCAGCAAGAAGGAGAGGCTGATCGTGATGACCGAGGAAACCTCGTAGGCGATCTCCATGGCGTGCCAGGCATCGCCCTTGGCCACGGTCCGTTCCCAGATCGGCACGGAGAAGGTACCGATGATCGAGCTGATGACGCCGATCGCGCGCACGATCAGCGGGAAGATGATCCAGTAGAGCTGGCCGGTGAGAGTCACCAGGGCCAGGCCCAGGATCAGCGCGGAAACGATGGTGACTTCGTAGGACTCGAAGATGTCGGCCGCCATACCGGCGCAATCGCCCACGTTGTCGCCGACCTGATCGGCGATCACGGCCGCGTTGCGCGGGTCATCTTCCTCCAGGCCCTCTTCCACCTTGCCCACCAGGTCGGCGCCCACATCGGCCGCCTTGGTGTAGATGCCGCCGCCCACGCGCATGAAGAGCGCCAGCAGCGTGCCGCCGAAGCCGAAGCCCAACAGCGCGTCCGGCGCCGCCTCGCCGAAGATGATGAAGATCGTCGTGCCGCCGAGCAGCCCCAGGCCATCCGTCAACATGCCGGTGATCGTGCCCGAGCGATAAGCGATCCGCAGCGCATCGCCCAACGTGCGCATCGAAGCCGAGGCCACCCGAATGTTGCCCTGGACGGCCATGCGCATGCCCAGTTGGCCGACCATCAGCGAGAAAGAAGCACCCAGGATGAAAGCAGCCGCGCGGCCGATCGCGATCACCAGGCGCGCGTTATCGCCGAACATCTGCTGGGCCGCCGGGCTGGGCGGGGCGATCCATACGCTGAAGAAGAGCACGAAGATCAGAGCGCCGATGAAGGGAAGGATCGTGCGGAGCTGTTGGGTGAGATACGCATCGGCGCCATCCTTGATGGCCGTCCAGATGCGGATCATCGCTTCCGATCCCTTGTCTTCGGCCATCACGTTGCGACGTAGCCACCAGGCATAAAGCAGGCTCAAGATGGCTACCACGAGCACACCGTAGATCGCGGTCTGCTCGAAGGCCGTCAAATTCATCTGATACATGTGATTGTACGCTTCCTCCCTGCAAATGAAATGTGAGTATCATGAAACGAGCGGCTGGACCTCTCCTGGCCGGCAACAGAAGAGATCTCGAGCCGCATCGTTGACACACCATCGTATGCGAATGTCGGCAGGCAAATCACGTCCGAGACGGCGACCCTGGCTGACAGAAGCAACTCGGGCCCCAAAGCCATCTCGAGTCCTTTTTCGGGCCATAACAGGTTCGCATTGTAGCAGGCCGAAGCCTCTTTGTCAAAATCATCCCCTCTTACTCGTAGAGTGCATCACAGATGAGACACAAACAGCAACTTTGACAAGCAGCTAAACCCGTAGGATAATATCTGCTCACGAGCGCAGCGCTCGATTGCAACGCCATTGCGAGGGAGACGTCACCACATGGATCGGCCGGCCATCGGCATCCAGAATCCAACTCAGAAAGCCGAAGACCCGGCGCGCCTGCCGGCGCCGGTATTGGTAGACACGCCGGCCGCCTTCGAGGCGTTTCTGGCCGCCGTGGCCAGCGCAAAGCGCCTGGCGCTGGACACCGAATCGGATAGCCTGTATCGCTATTTTCACAAGGTATGTCTGATCCAGGTGAGCACCGCACAAACCGATTACCTGCTCGATCCGTTGCGGATCCCCGACCTGCAACCGCTGGCTCCGTTCATGGCGGATGCGCAGATCGAAAAGGTCTTTCACGCGGCCGAGAACGACATCCTGTTGCTCAAGCGGGATTTCGGCTTCCACTTCGCGAACGTCTTCGACACGCTGGTCGCCGCGCGCATCCTGGGCCGGCGCAGCGTGGGATTGGCCGCATTGTTGCGCGAAAGCTTCGGCGTCGAGCTCGACAAGCGGATGCAACTGACCGACTGGGGGCATCGGCCCCTCACCCCCCAACAGCTCAGCTACGCGCGGCTCGACAGCCATTACCTGTTGCCGCTGCGCGATCTGCTGGCCGACGAGCTGCAACGCCGGCGGCGCTGGCGCGAGGCGCAAGAGGCGTTCGCCGGCTTGCCCGATCTGGAATACACCGAGAAGCCCTACGACCCCGAGGGCTTCTGGCGCAGCAAGGTCGTGCGCGATCTGCGGCCCGCCGAGCTGGCCGTCTTCCGCGAGCTCTACCTGTGGCGTGATCAACAGGCCCGCGCGCTGAATCAACCGCCCTTCAAAATCGTGACCGACCAGGTGCTCGCCGAGCTCAGCCAGCGCCAGCCGACGCGGCCGGCCGACCTGGGCTTGCCCCCGCGCCTGGTCGAGCGCTTCGGCCCGGCGATCCTGGCCGCCATCGCGCGCGGCCGCCAGGCGCCCGCGCCGCAACCGCCCCCGCGGCGCCACAACAGCAACGGCCGGCCCGATCCGATCGTCAATATTCGCTACGACCGCCTGCGCGCCTGGCGGGCCCGCCGCGCGGCCGAACGCGGGGTGGATCCGGACATCATCATGAACAACGAGGCCTTGCTCGCCATCGCGCGCGCCTGCCCCGCCGACCTCGAGGCGCTGGCCGGGCTCGGCATCCTCGGCCCGTGGAAGCTGGAAGAGTACGGCGCCGAGCTTCTGGCCGCGCTGGCCGAATCGGCCTCCTCTGGCGACCGGGACTAACCCATGTACGACGACATCCGCCTCGGCGACATCGTGCGCATGCGCAAGCCCCACCCCTGCGGCAACAGCGAGTGGGAGGTCGTGCGCCTCGGCGCGGACATCGGCATCCGCTGTTGCAAATGCGCTCGCCGCGTCCTGTTGCCGCGCAGTCAGTTCGTGCGCCAGGTGAAGGCGCTGGTGCGGCGCGGCGAGCCGACCGCCCCCGATATGGCAGGGATGCCCCAATGACGCCCCCGGCCGATCCATCCAGCCCCGTCGGCCGCGGCTTCCGGCCGGTGCTGGCCAATCGCCATTTCCGCGCGCTGTGGGCCGCGCAATGGCTCGCGCAGATCGGCCAAAACGCGATCAACTTCATCCAGTTGATCCTGATCGAGCAGCTCACCGGCTCGACGGTCCAGATCGGCATCACCATCCTGGCCTTCACCTTGCCCGGGGTGCTCTTCAGCCCGCTGGCCGGCGTGGTGGCCGATAGCGTGCCCAAAAAATGGGTGCTGGTCACCTCCAACCTGAGCCGCACGCTGATCGCGCTGAGCTATCTGCTGCCGCTGGCCTGGCTGGTGGGCGGCTGGCGGCTGATGGCCATCTACGCGCTCACGTTTCTGATGTCCACCTTGAGCCAGTTCTTCGCGCCGGCCGAGGCGGCCATGTTGCCCTTGCTGGTGGGCGAAGCGCGTTTGTTGACGGCCAACTCCCTCTTCTCGCTGACCATGGTCCTCTCGCAGATGGCCGGCCTGGTGATCCTCGGCCCGATCTTCGTGCGGATCATGGGCACGGTGGGCGGGCTCGTGGCCATCGGCGCCATGTATCTGGGGGCCACGCTGCTGGTGGCGCTCCTGCCCACCGACCGTGTGGCCGGCCGGCCGGTGACCGTCGGAACGGTGCCCTGGCGGCGAGTGTGGGAGGATTTCCGCGAGGGGATCGGCTTTATCGGCACGCAGGGGGCGATCAAGGCCGCGATGGTGCAACTGATCACCATCAACACCCTGGTGATGATCATGGCCATGCTGGCGCCCGGTTACGCGGCTCGCGTGCTGGGCATGGGGGCCGAAAACGCGGTGCTGGTCTTCGCGCCGGCCGGGGTGGGCATGCTGGTCGCCACGGCCGTGATCGGCCGCTGGGGCTACCTGTTTCGCCACGTGGCGTATGGCAACCTCGGCCTGATCGTGGCCGGCCTGGCGTTCTTCCAGATGGGCGGCCTGAGCCTGGACTATCATCGCTTCATGCGCCCCATCCTGGAGGTGGTGCCCGAGGCGTTCATCAGCCTGACGAGCGCCACGATGGCGCTGGCCGGCCTGCTCGGGTTTTGCCTCTCGGCCGCCAACATCCTGGCGCAAACCAGGGTACAGCAGGATTCGCCGGCCCACATCCGCGGCCGGGTGCTCTCGGTGCAATTCATGCTCGCCAACCTGGTCGGCATCCTGCCCATGCTGGCCTTCGGCGGCCTGGCCGACGCGATCGGCATCCCGCGCGTGCTCCAGATCGTCGGCGCCGGCACGATCCTGGTCGGGTTGCTCGGCTTCGTGAGACGTAAAACGTGAAACGTAAAACGTAAAAAGTGAAAGGTGTGTGCGGGGTGCGCTTGTGATTTGACATAGCATCCCTTTAACGGGTATAATGAGTTTGATTTGGCGGGTGAGACCTGCTCGTGCGTCTCGCCTGCTTTTTGTGTCTCTGGCAGGATACAATCAGGTACGGAGGAGTGCGAACACCATGTCAACCAAACGGACTTATCAACCCAAGAACCGCCGGCGCAGCCGGGTGCACGGCTTCTTTGCGCGCATGAGCACCACCGGCGGCCGGAATGTTCTCAAGGCCCGACGGGCAAAGGGCCGCAAGCGGTTGACCGTCTGAGGCTGGCATCTACGACGCCGCGCGAGATGGGGTGCTGGTGAAACGCCGGTATCGTTTGACCGACAAGGGGCGATTCCGGCTGGTGCGACAAACAGGAACCAGTTACACGCATCGTCTCTTGGTGCTTTGCCTGCTTCCCAACGATCTCCCGTTCAGTCGCTGTGGGTTCGCGGTGAGCCGGCGCCTCGGCAAGGCGGTAGAGCGCAACCGGGTGCGCCGGCGAATGCGAGAGGCCGTCCGTCTGCTGTGGGATCTGGTGGCGCCGGGGTGGGATCTCGTGTGGGTGGCCCGGCCGGCCGTCAAATCGGCGGAGTTCGCCGAGGTGCAGGCGGCCTGCGTACATCTCTTGCATCAGGCCGGCGCGTTGATTGAAACAGAGGGGGCAACAGGAGCGCCGTGAAACAAGTTGTCTTGGCCGCGATTCGCTTCTATCGCAAATGGATCTCGCCCGGCCTCCCGCCGTCGTGCCGCTTCTATCCGAGCTGCTCCGAATACACCTATCAGGCGGTCGAGAAATACGGCGTGTTGCGGGGCGGCTGGTTGGGCATCCGCCGCATCGCCCGCTGTCACCCGTTCAACCCCGGCGGCTTCGACCCGGTGCCGTAACGTCATATTGTATGTCAAGGAGTATTTTCTAGCGTGAACAAACGACTCCGCACCGTGCTTTTGGTGTCGGTCTTGCTGGTCGCGGCGATCGTCCTGGCCGGCTGCGGCGTGCCGCGGGGACCGGTCAATCTGGATGCGCCGCCCGGCTGGTGGGAGGCGATCTTCGTCTACCCCATCGCCAAGATCCTGGTCTGGTTGAGCGCGGCGATCTCCAACGTCGGCCTGGGGCATAGCCTGGGTTGGGCCATCATCATCATCACCATCGTCCTCAAGCTGGTCACGCTCCCGCTTACCCGCAAGCAACTGCAATCCACGAAGGCGATGCAGGATCTGCAGCCCAAGATGAAGGAGCTCCAGGAGAAGTACGGCAAGGACCGCCAGAAGCTGGCCGAAGAGCAGATGAAGCTCTACAAAGAGGCCGGCGTCAACCCGATGGGCGGCTGTCTGCCGTTACTGATCCAGCTCCCGATCTTGTGGGCGCTCTACCAGGCGCTCTACGCCGTCGCCAGCACCGATCTGATCCCGGCCGGCCAGCGCATCTTCCTGTGGATCCCCGATCTGTTCTATCCCACGCTGGCCGTGGGCACGAGCTGGATCGGCGAGAGCTTCGCCGCGCGCGATTGGGGCAAGCTGTTCGCCTATGCCAGCCTTCCGATCATCATGTTGGTGACGCAGCTGGCGCTGCAGAAGATGGCGCAGCCGCCCAAGAACGCCAAGACCGGGCAAAGCAGCCAGGACGCCCAAACCCAGATGATGAACCAGATGATGTTCTTCATGCCGATCATGTTCGGCTACATCACCCTGGGCCTGCCGGCCGGCCTGACGCTTTACTGGACCGCCACGAACATCTTGAGCATCGTCCAGCAGTATTTCGTCTCGGGATGGGGCGGACTGACCGATTGGTTTGCGCCGCTCAGGAAATCGCTTCCGCAGGAACGCAAGAGTGTACCTGCTGCGGTCGCGGCCGATCCAGAGCCTGGCGCGCCGGCCGTGGAGAAGCCGGTCAAGCGCAACCGCCGGCGGCGCTGAGGAGTGTCGTAGAAACGAAGGAAGCAGTCACATGACAGGAGAAAAAGGCGGAGAATTCCGCGGCAAGACCATCGAGGCGGCCATCAATGCCGGCCTGGCGGCGCTGCAGGTTTCCCGACAGGATGTGGAAGTCGAGGTGATCCGGCCGGGCAGTCGCGGGGTGCTGGGCATCGGCGCGGAAGATGCCATCGTGCGCCTCACCGTCGTCCGGCCGGAACCGCCGACCCGCGAGGAACGGCCGGCCCGCGCCGAGCCGAAGCCTGCACCGCGGCCGGAGGAACCCCGGCCGGCTGCCACCGGCCGGCCGGAAGCCCCCAAGCCCGCCACGCCACCGGCCGGTCGGGCCGAACCCGGCGCGGCACCCGCCCGCACCACCGCTCCCGCCAGGCCGGAGCCGGCCAAGGCCGCGCCGGCCGCGCCGACGGCCACCGGTTTGAGCGAAAAGGAACGCGTGGCGGTCGAACTGGGCCGCGAGTTCCTGATCGGGTTCCTCAGCCGGGCCGGATTGCAGGCCAAAGTGGAGATCGGGATGCAAAGCCCGGCCGAGGCCGAAGAGGGCGACCGGGTGCCGGTGCTCAACATCGTCGGCGATGATCTGGGCGTGCTGATCGGCCGGCAAAACGAAGTGCTCTCGGCCCTGGAGTTCATCACCCGGCTGGCCGTGAACCAGCGCAGCCACGCCCGCAGCCACTTCATCGTGGACGTCAACGGCTATCGCGCCAGGCGCGCCGAATCGTTGCGTAAGCTGGGCCTGCGCATGGCCGAACAGGCCGTGCAATCGGGCCGCACCGTCATCCTGGAGCCGATGCCCCCGGCCGAGCGCCGGATCATCCATCTGGCCCTGCGCAATCACCCGAAGGTCTTCACCCAAAGCGTCGGCGAGGGGGACCACCGGAAGGTGACCATCGTGCTCAAGAAAGAGTAAGCGAGTTTGCTCCCGCCACGAACGCCGGTCCCACAAAGGACCGGCGTTTTCGTTGACCCTGCGCGCGGAGTGTGTTACAATAATCGCGTTTTAGATCTTCTACCTTGCGAGGTCTCGTTGTCCATTGACTTTTTAGTGATCGGCCATATTACTCACGACCGCACTCCGGACGGCTTTCGCCTGGGCGGCACGGTGTCTTACGCCGCCGTGACGGCCCACCGCCTGGGCTATCGGCCCGGCATCCTCACCCGTGCGACGACCGAGGGGCTCCGCATCGTCCCTTCGGCCAACGGGGTCGGGATCATCGCCGCGTCGCCCGACGCCGTGTTGGACGGCATCGCCATCCATCTGGTGCCGTCGGCGGTGAGCACCACTTTCATCAACATCTATCACGGCGAGCGCGGGGAACGCACCCAGGTGATCGAGGCGTGGGCCGAACCCGTCCGGCCGGCCGACCTGCCGGCCGCGTGGGCCAATGTGCCGATCGTGCTATTGGGGCCGGTGGCGCGCGAGGTGCCGGCAGATTGGGCCACCGTCTTCCCGAACGCGCTGGTGGGCGTCACGCCGCAGGGCTGGATGCGCCGCTGGAACGGCCAGGGGCACGTCAGCCCCGCACCGTGGGAAAACAAGGCCGATTTTCTGCCGCACGTGGATGTCGTCATCTTGAGCCGCGAAGACGTGGGCGGCGACGACGGCCAGATCGCCGACCTGGCGTGTCGGGCCAAACTGCTGGTCGTCACCGACGGCTGGCACGGCGCCACCGTCTATCGTTGCGGCGAAAGCTATCCCATCGCGCCCCGGCCCACCCACCAGGTGGATCCGACCGGCGCCGGCGACGTCTTCGCGACGGCATTCCTGATCCGTCTCTTTGAGACAGGCGACCCGCTGGCCGCCGCGCGGTTCGCCAACATCGTCGCCTCCATGTCGGTCGAAGGGATCGGCATGGCGCGCATTCCGTGGCGGGCCGAGGTGGACGCCTGGCTGGCGGCCGAAGCCGAAGCGGCAACCGTGTAACGCCTGAGGAGTAGCAGCCGAGGGAGCTGTGACGCGCATCTACGCTTTTGCCAATCAAAAGGGGGGCGTGGGCAAGACCACGACTGCGGTGAACCTGGCGGCCTATCTCTCGCATGTCGGTCGAACGATCTTGTTGGTCGACATGGATCCGCAGGCCAACGCCACCAGCAGCCTGGGAATAGACGCCACCGGCCTGACGCACTCGGTCTACGATGCGCTGATCGGCCGGGCGCCCCTGGCCGATGTGATCATCGGGACGCACCTGCCGCGGCTCGACCTGGCGCCCAGCGCGCCGGCCCTGGCCGGCGCGGAAGTCGAGATGGTCTCTATGCTGGCGCGCGAGCATCTCCTGCGCAAGGCCTTGGCCCCCATCGCGTCGCACTACGACTACGTGCTGATTGACTGTCCGCCCAGCCTCGGCCTGCTCACCATCAACGCGCTCACCGCCGCGGCCAACGGCGTGATCGTGCCGATCCAGTGCGAATACCTGGCCCTGGAAGGTCTGGGACGCCTGTGGCAAACCATCCAACTGGTGCGCGAGCATCTCAACCCGCAGCTCACCATCAGCGGCATGGTGTTGACCATGTACGATCCGCGCACCAATCTGGCCGGCCAGGTGGTCAACGAAGTGCGCAAGCACTTCGCGCGGCAGACCTTCCAGACGGTCATTCCGCGCAGCGTCCGCCTGAGCGAGGCGCCCAGCTACGGACAGACGATCCTGACGTATGCGCCGAATTCGGCCGGCGCCGCGGCCTATGCGGCGCTGGCGCAAGAGTGGTTGGCACGGGAGGAACGCGCATGAGCCCACAACCTCGCGGCCTCGGCAAGGGATTGGGCGCGCTCATCCCCGGCAGCGGCCCCGCGCTGGCGACCGGGCCGGCGTCCGCGGGCATCCTGGAAGTGCCGGTCGGCGACATCGTGCCCAATCCCCGGCAACCGCGCACCGCCATCGAGCCGGAGACGCTTGCCGAACTGGCCGCGTCCATCCGCGAACACGGCCTGATCCAGCCGCTGATCGTGACCCGCAACCGGCCCGGCGAGCGCGCGCCCTATCAGCTCATCGCGGGCGAACGCCGGTGGCGCGCCGCGCAACTGGCCGGCCTGCAAACCGTGCCGGTGCTGGTGAAGGAAGCCACGCCCCAACAGGTGCTCGAGCTGGCGCTGGTGGAAAACATCCAGCGCGCCGACTTGAACCCGCTGGAAGAGGCGGCCGCGTACCAGGCGCTCATCTCCGAGTTCGGCCTGAGCCAACATGAGGTCGCCGATCGGGTGGGCAAGAGCCGGGCGGCCGTCGCCAACATCCTGCGCCTGCAACGCCTCCCCGAGCGCGTCAAGGCGCTGTTGATGGAGGGCGCACTCAGCGAAGGGCATGCGCGCGCATTGCTGGCCCTCGATGACGACGAGACCATCGTGCGCGCGGCCGAACAGGTCGTGGCGCGCGACCTTACGGTGCGACAGACGGAAGAGCTGGTGCGGCGTTTGCAGGCCGTGGCGGAAGCGGCCCAGGCGGTCGGCCAGGAGGAGGAGACGGCCGACGATCCCGATATCTCCTACACGCGACGCCTGGAAGACGCGTTCCGTACTGCACTGGGCACAAAGGTCTCCCTCTCGCGCGGTCGCCGCGGGGGCAAATTGATCATCCACTTCTACTCGGACGAGGAGCTCCAGGCCCTCTACGAGCAGATCGTCGGCTCGGACTGATCCGGGACTCAGCGCAAGACCCGCTCGTCGCCCACCCGCCGCGTGACCTTCTTCTCGTCCAGATACTCCATGATCGCCAGCGCGTACTTGCGGCTGGTGTTGAACGCGTCGCGCACCTGCGCCACGGTCATACTGCCGTGCGCCTTGATGTGCGCGACGATGTGGCGGACGATCTCCTCGTAGGTCTCGCGCAGGAAGAGCACATCCTCGTTGAGCCGCACGAGCACGCCCTGGTGCATCAGCGCGCTGACGAGCTCGGCATCGGCCAGGGCGACCGCCTCGGCCATCGAGGGGGGCGTGTACGGCTGGCGCCGGAACGCGGCCAACAGCGCGTCGACGCGCGCCTGTTGTTCGGCCGTAAAGCTGATCTGAAAGCCGGGCCGACGCACGAAGTCGCCGGCCTCTTCGAGCACGCCTTCGGCCGCGGCCCGGGCGATCAGCTCGTTGAACAGCTTCGTCGGCCATTTCTCGCGGCCCTGCAATCGGCTCTTCAGCTCTTCCCGGCCCAGGCCCGGCCGCAGCGGATACTGCGCGTGGTAGTCGGCCACCACCCCGGCCATGCGGCCTGCCAGCGCTCGCCACCCGCCGAGCGAGATCGCGGCCGCGCTGCTGGCAATCAGCGGCGGTTGCACCACGCCCAGGGGAATGATCTGGCCTTCGGCGATCAGCCGCGCCAGGGTGCGTTCGGCCGTGGCCGCATCCAGTCCGCTGCGCTCGACCACCGTCCTGAGGGGCGACAGCTCGGCCGACGTGAGGGCGTGCAACACCAGGTCTTCGGGCGTGCCGCGCGCCAGCGTCTCCAGTTGTGCGAGCACGTCGGGCTGAAACCGACGCCAGCGCCGCCGCGGGTAGGGGTTGACGATCACCCCGCCTCCGATCGTCATGCTCGGCGAGGGTTGCCGGATGATGAAGCGGTCGCCGGCCACGACCGCTACCGGCGATTCCAGGCGCAACTGGGCCCAGCCGGTGGCGCCCGGGGCAAGCTGTTCGGCGTCGAGCAGGCGCACGCGGGCGGCCGTCTCGGCCGCGCCGCAGAAGAAATCCACCGCCTGATTGTGGCGCAACGGCGCCAGCGCCACGCCGGTCAGCGGTGAATCGGCCGCGACCACGCGCAGGCGCACATCGAGCAGGGTCGTCGGCTGCAGGGCGCCGGGCCGGGCCACGACCATGCCGCGGCGCAACTGGTCGGGGTGGACGCCGGTCAGGTTGATCGCCAGCCGGGAGCCGGGCAAGCCCATCTCGACCGGTCGCTTGTGCGATTGCAGGCTGCGAATGCGCGCCCTCAGGTGGCCGGGCACGATCTCCACCTCGTCGCCGATCGCGAACACGCCGTCGGCCAACGTGCCGGTCACCACGGTGCCGAAGCCGGCGACGGTGAAGGCGCGGTCTATCGGCAGCCGCGGCTGTCCCCGGTCGCGGCGCGGGGGCACTGTGGCGAGCACGTCTGCGAGCGCCTGTTTGAGCGCATCCAGGCCGAAGCCGGTGCGGGCCGAAACGGGAATGATCGGCGCGCGGCCGAGGCATGTGCCCTCCAGTACCGCCCGCACGTCTGCCTCGACCAGCTCGAGCCAACCCTCCTCCGTCACCGCGTCCACCTTGGTCAATGCCACCACGCCGGCCGGCACCTGGAGCAGGTCGAGGATCGCCAGATGCTCGCGCGTCTGCGGCATCACCCCTTCGTCGGCCGCCACGACAAACAGGGCCGCGTCGATACCGCCGATGCCGGCCAACATGTTCTTGATGAAGTCAATGTGCCCCGGCACATCAATGACCCCGACCGACTCGCCGCCCGGCAACGTGAGCCAGGCGAAGCCCAGGTCAATGGTCATCTGGCGCTCTTTCTCTTCGCGCAAGCGATCCGGATCAATGCCCGTGAGGGCCAAGACCAGGGTGGATTTGCCGTGATCTACATGGCCGGCGGTGCCGATGACGCGCATGAACCGAACCTCTCAGCGCCCTTCGGGCTTCGGGCGTTCTTCCAGGGCCTGGCCGACCAGGTCCAACAGGCGTTGCGCCTCTTGCAACTGCTGGGCGCCCAGTCGCTCGTGCAGCTTCCAGAGCGCCTCGATCTCTTTTTGCAGGAGCACGATGGCCTTTTCGAGCGGCGGGAAGCGATCGGCGAACTTCTGGTTGATCTTCTGCTGCTCTTGCAGGTTGTAGTCCCAACGCAGCGTCTCTTTCTTCCAGCGCTGCTCGTTTTCGGCCTGCCATTCGGCCAGCTCTTTGCGCTGGCGTTCTTCGGCCAGCCGTTGCAGTTCGCTCACCTGCTTCTGGTCGCGCAGGATGGTGGCCTGAAACTCTTCCAGGGCCTTGAGCGCGCGGCCGGCCGCCTCGTACTGGGCCGCGAACTCGCGCATGCGCACGACCTGTTTCTCGATGAGCTCGCGCTGTTGCAGGAACTCGGCCTCCCAGGCCGCCATCTGGCGGGTGCGCTCCACATCGGCCACGCGCTGGGCTTCGATAAAGGCTTGCTGTTCGGCGCGCAACTGGTCGGAGATCGGCAGGATCTTCTGCAATTCGCGCTCGAGCCGGCCAATCCGCTCTTCCAGCGCGGGCGATTTGGCGGCCAGCGCATCGGTGCGCTTCATCAGCTCGACGTGCTCGGCCTGAAGCTGGGCAATGCGCTTGTTGTCCTGGGCGCGCTGCTCCACCATGTAGGGCAGGGTGCGGGTGCGATCGTCCAGGTCTTTGCTGAAGTTGCTGACCGACTGGCGCAGGGCCAACAGCATTTCGCCGAGGCGCTGATCTTCGGCCTGCCGCGCGATCAGATCCTCTTCGATCCGGCCCAGCCGCAGCAGCTCCTTGCGGATCTCGGCCACGGCGCGCGCGAAGGCTTCGCGATCGCTCATGCGCGCCCGTTCTGCCTCGCGCTCCGCTTGCAGCCGCGCCTCGGTCTGTTTGTCCAGCAGCACGACCACCTCGTTCTTCAATTGCTGGATCGCCTGCTGAATCTGGGCAAACTGGGTCAGTTGCGCCTGCGTGCTGGCCAGGCGACCCTCCAGATCCTGGATCCGCCGCGCCTGTTCCTGGTTCTCGATGGTCATGCTCTGCAGGCGCTGATCGAGTCGGGCGATTTCCTCGCGATCGCGGCGATGCTCTTCATCCAGCCAGGCGACCATCTGGCTCAGTTGCGTCAAGTCCATATGCGTCTCTCTCTAGCGTGCCATGCGACGGTGTCGCGCACGGGATCATGGCCATGCGCGCGCCGAACCATCCCCCCGCTCGGCGGGCTTTATTATACCATCCTTTGGGCCAGAGGCCGCAAAAGGTCGAGCCGCGCGGCAGAAACGGCAACTTTGTCTTCGCGCCAGAACCGTGCTAAGATAGTTGCCGCGCGGCGGGTTGCTGCGAGCCGGGCATAACGATAGGAGTCGTATCATGCAACCGACGCTGGCCGTTATAGACATAGACATTTACGCCGGGCAGGATGAACAGGCGCGCGAAGGGCTTTTGGAAAATCTGGCCAAGGTCGCCGATCGCTGCGTCACGCCCCTATGGCTCAACTGGATGCGGGAGCGCGCCGACCTGCGGGTGGTGTGCCTGGTCCACGACCTGCTCCGCTTCGACGATTTCCTGGTAGATGTCATCCGCACCGTCCCCGGCGTGCGCGGCACCGCGGCCCGGCTGGCATTCGACGGCGTCGTCTGCGCCGACGCCATCCGCGACATCGCGGCCCAAAACACGATCTGGGACCGCCGCGCGGCCGCCACCGTGGAGGTGAAGACCCAGCCGGGCCGGGATCGCGAGGTGTACCGCGCGCTGATCGAATTGCCCAGACACAAGGAAGTCCAGGTCGTGTGGGTGGTCAAGCTCTTTCACTCCACCGAGGCCGACCTGATGCTCCTGCTGCTCGGCCGGCGCACGGCCGCCTTGACCGGCTACACCATGAGCTGGATCCGCACGGTGCCGGGGGTGGTGGACACGCAGGTGACCAGCGTCCTGGACTGGCAGATCCTGGGCCAGGATGCCGACTTCCAGGCGCTGATCGCGCGCTTCGGGGAACCGCCGTCCTGCACCGGCACAGAAGAGGTATCGTCATGACCGCCATCACTTGCGCCAAATGCTATCGTCGCTTCACGCCCACTGCCGACGCCATCCAGGCCGCACTGGAGGCGCACCAGGGGCAAAGACACGCGCTGCTATTGTGTCCCCATTGCGGCAAAGCCAACAAGGTGTCGGTCGAGCGACTGCGCGACGCGCTGCGCTTTGCGCCGAAAACCCGGCCCGCGGCCGAAGCCGAGGCCGGGCCGGCCGCCGATGCTTCGCCGGCCGCCTCTCCCGCCCCGACCGAGCCCTGATCTTCTCCCACGCTCTGAGCATGGAAGTGGGCGCACTCAAGACCGGTTATGGCGCAACGAGCAGCGGCCGGCAGAATGACTTTGCCGGATTTCAAAAACGATTTCGCCATTGGCCCGAGAAAGGATAAAAACACTTATGTCTATCTCTGTGCGTCTCGGCTTCGTGCCATCCTATCGCTTTCAGTGGACCGCGTGGACCGCGAAAATGCGCGAGGATAGCTTGCGGGCGTTGAGCGCCCTGCCCGGCGTAGAACGGGTGGTGGTGCCCCAGCCCGCGCCCGACGGGAAGACGACCGACCCGGCGGCCGGGCTCACGCCGTTCGGCGCGGTCCACGACCTGGACGAGGCGGAGGTCGTTGCGGAATACTTCCGCCAGCAACAGGTGGATGGCCTGGTGCTTTGCCCGCTCGACTTCGGCGACGAGCGATCCGCGGCCAAGATCGCGGAGAAGCTGCGCGTGCCGGTGCTGCTCTACGCCACAAAGGAGCCGGCCGGATTGCCCGGGCCGGCCATGGCGCGCCAGTCCGACTCGTATTGCGGCAACCTCTCGATGGCGTCGGCGCTCTATCGCCGCAAGATCCCGTTCCACTTCGCCGGCATCTTCTTCCCCGATGAGCCGGATTTCGCCGCGGCGATGGATCCGTTCGTCCGCGCGGTAGCGGTCGTCAAGGGGCTGGTGGGCGCGCGGGTGGGCCAGGTGGGCGTGCGGCCGGCCACCTTCGAGACGGTCGGCTACGACGAGCACGCGCTGGCACTGAAATTCGGCCAGAACGTGATCTACGCCAACCTGGACGACATCGTGGACATGGCCCGGCGCTATGCCGACGACGACCCGCAGGTGGCCGAGACGATGGCGAGCGTGCGCGCGGAATTCAAGCAGATCACGGTGGGCCAGAGCTATCTGCTGAACGCCGCCAAACTGGAGCTGGCGCTCACAGAGTTCTGGCGCCGCTCCAGGCTTTCGGCGTTGGCCGTGCAGTGTTGGCCCGCCATCCAGCGCATGATGAACATCTCGGTGTGCAACACCTACAGCCGGCTCACCGACCGCGGCATGTTGACGGCCTGTGAGGCCGACGTGCTCGGCGCGGAGGCGATGTTGATCTCCTATCGGGCCGCGCTGGGCGCCACCGTGCCGCACTTCATTGACTGGACGATCCAGCATCGGGAGAACCCCAACTGGCTGCTGGCGTGGCACTGCGGCAACGCGCCGGCGTCGCTGGCGGCCGATCCGGGCCAGATTGCGCTCCGTTCGCGCAAGGACATGGCCGGCGCGCTCCCCATCCCCGAAGTGGATCCCCAGGCCGGGCTCAACCAGTTTCAGATCCGGCCCGGCAAGGTCACCCTCTGTCGCCTGGCCGAATACGACAACGAGTGGAAGCTGCTGATCACCACCGGCGAGATCATCCCCTCGGACGAGACGCTCGCCGGCACCTGGTCGTGGGTCGAGGTGAAGGACCACGCCCGGCTTTACCGCACGCTGGTCGAAGAGGGCTTCGTCCATCACGCCAGCATGATCCACGGCGATTGGTCGGCTGCGCTGCTCCAGGCGTGCAAGTTCCTGGGCATCCGACCGGTGGTGGTGTGAGCTGGCTGGAGTTGAAAACCGGAAGCTGTGTCCATGAACTCTATACGCGTGGTGGGCCTGGGGATGGCCACCCTCGATATCCTGGTGCGTTTGAGCGAGATGCCGACGTGGGAGCGCGGCTCGCGCTTCAGTGCGATCGCCATTGACGGCGGCGGGCCGGTGGCGACTGCGATGGCCGCGGTGGCCCGACTGGGCGTGCCGGCCGGCTTCATCGGCACCTATGGCAGCGATCGCCTGGGCGAGATCAAGCTGCAAACGTTGACCGAATGCGGCATTGACGTCAGTCGTGCGGTGCGCCGGCCCGCGGCCGAAAACGAGATCGTGCTCGTCACCGTGCACGAACAGACGGGCGAGCGCGTCTTCACCGGCTCGCGATCGTTCCATGATGACCAGCTCACGCCGGACGAGCTCGACCGCGATTATATCCTGGCGGCCGATGTGCTGCACCTCGACGGCTACCACGCCGACGCCGCATTAGAAGCTGCCGGCTGGATGCGCGCGGCGGGGAAGACGGTCGTGCTCGACGGCTCGGCCACGCAACAGCCCATCCCGCCGAAGATGGCCGCGCTGGTGCGGCAGACGGATGTGCTGATCTGCGGCGCGGGCTTCGGCGCGATGCTCACCGGCCGCACCGACCCGTGGGAGATCGGCCGGGCGATCCTCGACCTGGGGCCGACGGTCGTGGTGCAGACCGAGGGCCGGGCCGGCAGCTATACCGTGACGCGCACGGAACAGTTCCACACGCCGGCCTTCGAGGTGGAGGTCGTGGATACGACCGGCGCGGGCGACGTGTTCCACGGCGCTTACATCGTGGGCATGTTGCACGGCTGGGATGTGCGCCGCAGCGTGCAGTTCGCCACTGCGGTCTCGGCGCTCAAGTGCACCGGCCTGGGCGGCCGGCGGCCCATCCCGTGTTTCGACCGGGTCATCGAATTCTTGCGCGAGCGCAAATGTTGGGGCGATTGAAATCGCGGCTAACGGGCGCGCCGGCGCCGCGACACCCACCTCCGTGGGTGCGCGCGTCGGCGCAGGCCGACGCCCGGCCGCAGGCTCCTTAGCCGCGACCTCGGTCGCCCCACAAGGCCCGCCGCGACCGCGGTCGCCCCAACCAACGATGCCGCCCGACATTGCGCCTTTGGCGGTTTTATG
>DAOTZV010000235.1:0-2120 GCA_034434235.1 Anaerolineae bacterium | reverse complement strand
GGCTGCGTTAACAACACCCCTCTCGTGATTTGCATGACAATCGCAACCTGTGTACAATTCTGAGCGGGTCTACGAACGCTAAATCAACGACGAACGCGTGCCCTATCCCAAATCGCAGTGTCGAGATGCGGGGTGGGGTTTTTTTATTTCCCGAAGGAGGAAACCTGATGCAGTTTGCCGATCTCAGCGGGACCGAGGCGCTGACCTTCGACGACGTGCTGCTCGTGCCCGGCTACACCGAGGTCTTGCCGGCCGAAACCGACCTGCGCACCCGCCTGCACGAAAAGCTCCAGCTCAACATCCCGGTCCTCTCCGCAGCCATGGACACCGTCACCGAGGCGCGGCTGGCGATCGCGCTGGCGCGGCAGGGCGGCCTGGGCGTCATCCACCGCAACCTGAGCCCCGCGGCGCAGGCCGCCGAGGTGGACAAGGTCAAACGGTCGGAGTCGGGCATGATCGTGGACCCGATCACCCTGGGGCCCGACGCCACCCTGGCCGAGGCCGAGGCGATCATGTCCCGCTACCATATCTCGGGCGTGCCGATCACCGATCACGGCAAGCTCGTGGGCATCCTGACCAACCGCGACGTGCGCTTCGCCACCGACCTCAGCGCGTCGGTGCGGGAGTACATGACCTCGGAAGGCCTGATCACCGCGCCGCTCGGCACCTCTCTCGAAGAGGCCAAGGCGATCCTCCACCGCCACCGCATCGAAAAGCTCCCGCTGGTGGATCAAGATTTCAACCTGCGCGGCCTGATCACCTACAAGGACATCCTGAAGAAGCAAGACTTTCCGCTGGCGGCCACCGACAGCCGCGGCCGGCTGCTCGTCGCCGCAGCCGTGGGCGTGGGCGCGGACCTGGAGGAACGGCTGGAGCATCTGCTCGACGCCGGGGTGGATGCGGTGGCCGTGGACACCGCGCACGGCCACGCGAGCCGCGTGTTGGCCGCCATCCGGCGCATCAAGATGCTGGCGCCCGACCTGCCCGTGTTGGCCGGCAACGTGGTGACGGCCGAGGGCGCCGAGGCGCTGATCGAGGCCGGCGCGGATGCGATCAAGGTCGGCGTGGGCGCGGGTTCGATCTGCACCACCCGCATCGTGGCCGGCGCGGGCGTGCCGCAGCTCACCGCGATCGCCGAATGCGCACGGGTAGCCCGGCCCCGCGGGGTGCCGGTGATCGCCGACGGCGGCATCAAGTACTCGGGCGACATCGTCAAGGCGCTGGCGGCCGGCGCCGATGCGGTGATGCTCGGCTCCCTGTTGGCCGGGCTGGAGGAATCGCCCGGCGAGGTGGTGATCTACGAAGGCCGGCGCTTCAAAGAGTACCGCGGCATGGGTTCGCTGGGCGCCATGAAGGGCCGCGCGAGCGATCGTTACGCCTCGGCGCAGGGCGATTCATCGTCCGGCAAGCTCGTCCCCGAGGGAATCGAGGGCCAGGTGCCCTACAAAGGTCCCCTGGCCGATTACGTCTTCCAGCTCATGGGTGGCCTGCGCTCGGGCATGGGCTATGTCGGCGCGGCCGATTTGCAGGAGCTGCGCGCCAAGGCCCGCTTCGTGCGCATCACCAACGCCGGCCTCATCGAGAGCCACCCGCACGATGTGTGGGTGACCAAAGAGGCGCCGAACTATCAGGCGCCACCGCGGTAACGCATGACGACCGATCGCGCCGGCGATTGAAATCGCAGCATGGGCCGCGCGGTCGGCGCAGGCGACGCACCAGCAGCCGGGCGACCGAGGTCGCAGCTAACGGGCCGTTGGCCGGGCGTCCCTCTCCAGGGACGCCATCACATGGGCCGCGCGGTCGGCGCAGCCGACCTGGCGGCGAACGCGCTCCTTCGCCCCGAATTCATTCGGCGGCCACCGGGCGACGCACCAGCAGCCGGGCGACCGAGGTCGCAGCTAACGGGCCGTTGGCCGGGCGTCCCTCTGCAGGGACGCCATCACATGGGCCGCGCGGTCGGCGCAGGCCGACCTGGCGGCGAACGCGCCCCTTCGCCCCGAATTCATTCGGCCTTTTAGAGGAACTGTCTCATGCTCTATCGCGTTGAGGTTTCCACCAAACCCGATTTTCCCGATGCCCGCGGGGAAAGCCTGCGCCGCCAGGCCGAAGCCCTGGGCATC
>DAOTZV010000234.1:0-5195 GCA_034434235.1 Anaerolineae bacterium | reverse complement strand
AGCCGGGCGGCGCTGGGGACGGATCAGGGCCGCTTGCTGTTCCCGGCCATCGGGCCGCTGGCGCTGCTGCTGGTCGGTGGGTTGGCGGGGGGCGGGGGGCAGTCGTCAGTCGTCAGTGGTCAGCGGTCGGTGGTCAGTGGACGGTGGGCGGCCGTGGGGCTGGCCGGCTGGACGGCGGTGATGGCGGCCGTGGCGGTCGGCGCGCTGGTGTTCGGCCTGTGGTTGCCCTATGCGCCGCCCCCCGCGGTGCCGGCCGCGGAGGCGATGGCCGGCCGGCCGGTCGAGAAGACGTTCGGGGGGCAGATCGAGCTGGTGAGCTATCGGTGGGAGCCGGCGGCCGGGCCGGACGGCGGCCGGCAGCTCGTGATCTACTGGCGCGCGGTGCGACCGATCGCGGCCGACCTGCGCACCTCGCTGCGCCTGGTGGGTGCCGCGGGCGAGCTGCTCTGGGAGTGGAAGCGGTCGCCCGGCGCGGGGCGGTTCAGCACCGACCGTTGGCCGGTGGGCCGCCTCGTGGCCGATGTGTACCGCGTTCCAGCCGGGCCGCTCGCGGCCGCGACGCGAGTCGAGATCGGCGTGCGGCCGTTCCCGGAGGGGGCGTGGTTGATGCCGGACGGAGCAGGACAGACGCCGTGGGCGATCCTGGAGCGACCGACGCCATGAGCGGCCTCAAGGAGAGACGAGCCATCGGCCGCGCGCTTGTGAGCCTCCGCAAGGCGCTGACAGGCAAGCGCGCCGCCGCGGGGCGGTGGGCCTGGTTGGGTGTGTTGTGTCTGGCGCCGGTCCTCTATACCGCGCTCGGCCGCGACATCGCCGCGCGGGCGTACGACGCCGCGACCGAACACATCTATCGGGGCGTGGTCTTCTCGCAGATACTTTCCGAAGGGGTGCTCTATCCCCGCTGGGCGCAGTTCCTGCATTGGGGCCTCGGCAGCCCGCTCTTCACCTTCCAGCCGCCGTTGCCCTATTATGGGATGGACTTCTTCTTCCGCCTGGGCCTTTCTCACCCCGTCGGCTGGCGGCTGCTGATCGCGGGCGGCTTCGTCCTGGCTTTCGCAGGCGCGTATCTGCTCGTTCGCGACCTCGCCGGCCGGCGGTGGCCGGCGCTGGTCGCGGCCACGGCCTTCGTCTACGCGCCTTACGTGTTGCGCAATGCGCTGGAACGCGGCTCGAATGAAGCCTACAGCATGTTCCTCTATCCGCTGGTTTTGTGGGGACTGCTGTGGGTTGCCCGGCGGCCGACGGCCGGCCGCTTCGTGCTGGCGACCCTGATCTGGGCCGCGTGCATCGCCTCGCATGTCCTCGGCCCGTTGATGCTGGCGCCATTTGCCGCAGGACTGGCGTTGTACCTGGCCTGGCGCAGGCGCACCCTCGCGCCGGCGGCGGCGCTCCTGGCCGGCGGCCTGCTCACCGCGGCCATCTGGCTGCCGATGGGCCCGGAACAGGCGTGGGTGCACGTCCAGCGCGACTTCGAGCAGCCGGAGGCGATCCCGGCCCGCAATCCGATCCCCCTGGATCAGCTCCTGGCGCCGCCCGCGATCTATGACGTCGCACGGGACAACAACAACGTCGGCGACCGGATCGGCCTGGCGCAGAGCGCGTTGTTGGCCCTGGCGTTGCCCGCCGCGGGCCTGGCGTGGCGCCGCCGGCGCGCGATCAGCCGACCCCTGCTCGCCGCGGCCCTGGGGGGGCTGTTCCTGTTCTGGCTGCTCACGTCCGCCTCCGACTGGCTATGGCCGGCGGTGCCGGTGTTGGGCCGGCTGCTCTATCGCACCCGGCTGATGGGCCTTCAGGCCCTGTTTGCGGCGGCGTCCGCCGGACTGCTCGTCACGTTGCTCTCTCTGCGCCGACAACGATGGGCCGGGTTAGTCATGTGTATCTCGCTGATCGGCCTGGCCCTGCCATCGCTCTACGTCGAGCTGTTGCATCGTTACGCCGACTTTCGCCTGCCGGTAGATCTGGCGCAGGCGCGCGCCGCGGAGATCCGCACCGGCGGCACGGCGCTCACCGCGTTCGGCGAGTTCACCCCGCGCTGGCGCAGCGCGGCGTTCGACGACGCGCTCCTGGCCGAGCTCGGCCCCGACTTCGATCCGCAGACGCGGCCGCTGGTCGGGCCGGCCCCCACGGTGACGCTGCTCGAGAGCCGGGTGCGCGACCAGGCCTGGGATCTCCAGGTCGCCGCGACCGGGCCGACCACCCTCACCCTCTACCTGCTCTACTACCCGCGCTGGGCCGCGACCGTGGACGGCCGTCCCGTCCCCCTGGCGCCCCAGGCCGAGACCGGCTACGCGCAGCTCCTCGTGCCGGCCGGGACGCACCGCATCGCGCTGCGCTACGCGCGCACGACCGTCGAGTGGATCGGCCTGGCGATCAGTGCCGCGACCCTGGCCGGCCTGCTGGCGTTGGCCGGCCAGGCGATCTGGCGCCGACGGCAGGCGACGCCGGCCGCGACGCCCGGACGACCGCCTGCGGCGGCCGCGGAGGACGAACCGGCGCCGCCCCTCTGGCTCCTGGCCGTCCTGACGGCGCTGCTGATCTTCAAGTTCGCCTACGTGGACGGCCGCACGACCTGGCTGCGCTGCGTCTCGACGGCCGAACGGGTGTGCGGCGCGCAGGCCACGGTGGACGTCGCGTTCGCCGCCGCGCCGCGGCTGCGCGGCTACACGGTGTCGTCCTCGGAAGTGCGCCGCGGGGCCGAGTTGCGCGTCGACCTCTACTGGCAGGGCGAAGAAAGCGCAAATAGCAAATCACAAATAGCAAATCGGCAAATCGGCAAATCGTCCGGCGCGCTGGCGAGCTTCGTGCATATTCGGCGGAGCCGGCCCGATCAGGCCCCCTCGCCGATCACGGGCGGCGACATCTGGGCGCAGGCCGAACACGCGGCATGGAGCGGATTGCTGACGACAGAATTCGTGCCGGACAAGCTCTATAAGGATGAATTTCATATGCGCATCCCCGCCGACATGCCTCCCGGGGAATACTTCCTGGAGGTTGGCTGGTTCGATCGCCAGACCGGCGAACAACGTGAACCAGACCCGGCAACTGTAAGGCCGCCGCTGCGGATCTTGTGGCGCTCGATTCTGTTACCATCTGTCATCGTGCAGTAAGGAGACACTCGAATGGTAAACAAGACGCTGACCCTGGGCTGCAACCGTTCGAGAACACTAAACGGACATTGGAATGTAATCATCCTCGGCCTATCCTTGACTCTCTTTATTGCCACCCTGGTTGGCGCTGCATGGCTATGCGATGATGCCTACATCACCTTGAGAACTATTGATAACCTGATCAACGGTTACGGTTTGACCTGGAACCCGATCGAGAGAGTTCAGGCTTTTACCCATCCCTTATGGATGTTAATTCTTGCGACATTTTATGCCATCACTCACGAAGCCTACTACACTACAATATTCGTCAGCCTGGCTCTATCCATCGCTGTCATTGCTTTGATAGTTTTTCGAATCGCCACCCGGTGGATTGCTGCAGTTCTGGCAGTTGCGAGCCTGACATTGTCTAAATCGTTCATAGACTTCTCAACATCTGGCCTGGAAAATCCACTCACGCATCTCATCCTCGTAGTCTGGTTCGCTGTCTTCTTAGAGGATGGTTCAAGGAGGAAAAAGCTCCTTATTCTATCGCTCATCGCGGCGTGTGCGGCTCTTAACCGACTGGATACCATCGTGATCCTGCTACCGCCACTCATGTTGGCCGTATTTGATACTTACCGATCAGTAAAAGATAGTTGGCTTAGACAATTGATATTATTGCTGATCAGCTTCTCTCCTCTTGGCTTATGGGAGTTGTTTTCTCTGTTCTACTATGGCTTTCTCTTTCCGAATACGTACTATGCCAAACTCCATACAGGAATCCCTCAAGCGGATCTTGTACGAAGCGGCATTTCTTATCTGCTACAATCCAGCCGGTTGGACCCTCTCGTGCCTCTGCTCATAGGCTACGCGCTGATCGTCACAGCGTGGGAGAGAACAAAACATAGTCTGGCGATCTCCCTGGGCATTCTCCTCTACATATTTTATGTCGTGATGATCGGTGGAGATTTCATGAGCGGACGGTTTTTAACGATCGTCTATCTTTGTGATCTTATTATCTTAATTCGATCAAGTCTTCTTCATAAACACCCGAAACTATTTTGGCTCTGGATGGTACTGTTGGCCGTCGGGTTGATCTCTCCCTCGGCTCCGATTTATGGCGAGAAATCCCTGCAATGTGACATTGCCAGTACCACTCCTACTGACGTCTCCGATGAACGAGGGTGTTACTTTGCTCAAACAGGCCTAGTCAAGCAGCGGCGGGATTCACCGATCATCCCCAACCATAGCTGGGCACACGCTGGACTCAGCGCCCGCAAGGATTTCGTGCCGATTTCCATCATGAGAGGCATCGGCATGTTCGGTTATTTTGCCGGCCCAAATGAATATGTGGTTGATCCTAACGCTCTTGCTAACCCGTTGCTGGCAAGATTGCCGGTGCCAAAAGAGAAAAAATGGCGCATCGGGCATTTCGAGCGTTTGATTCCTGGCGGATATCTGGAGACCTTGATCTCGGGACAGAATAAGATTTGCAACCAGGACCTTGCCCGATACTATGACAAGCTCTCCCTGATCACGCGTGCACCGTTATTGGATCCTGAACGGCTTAAAGCGATTTGGGAAATCAATACCGGCCAACTGGATCATCTGCCTCGGGCATATACGGCTGTCGCCACCACCGATCAGGCGCTCCTTTGTAACGCGCAGGCAACCAGCAATATAGTATTTGATGGCGGGCCTACCCTGCGCGGGTATGCTGTTTCAAGCAGAGAAGTCAGCCCCGGCAGCCAACTCACGATTATCTTGTACTGGCAAAGCCAAACCGAGATCAAGACCCCCTTCTACAGCTTCGTGCACATCCGCAACAGCCAGCCGAATGGGCCTATCAACCCCCGTTCGAGCAACGAAATCTGGGCACAGGCTGAGCATGCCGAGCCGGGAGGGTGTCTCACCATTGATTACTGGCCGCCGCAGATCTATGCCGATCTGTTCGTCTTGATGATTCCCGCCGACATGCCCCCCGGCGAATACTTCCTGGAGGTCGGCTGGTTCGATCCCCAGACCGGCGAGCAGCTCGAGCCGGACCCGGCGACGGTGAAGCCGCCGCTGCGGATCCTGTGGCGGTCGGTCTTGTTGCCATCGGTGCAG
>DAOTZV010000233.1:0-4392 GCA_034434235.1 Anaerolineae bacterium | reverse complement strand
CGTGCACGTGGCCGAGGCCGCGTTCAAGGCGCCCGGCGGGCTGATCCGCGCCACCGTGCGGCTGCGCGCGGGCCGGGTGGACGGCCTGGAGCTGGCCGGCGACTTCACCCTGTTCCCCGCGGCCGCGGTGGTCGACCTGCAGGCCGCGGCGCTCGGCGCGGAGCTGACGGCCGACGCGCTGGCAGCGCGCTTCGCCGCGGTCTATCGCGAGCGGGCGATCCAGTCCCCCGGCGTCACGCCCGAGCACCTGGCCGAGGCGGTGTTGGCGGCGAAAGGCGCCTGAACGGAGTCCACGGTGGAATCTACATGCGACGGCGGTCGCAGACCGGCTGGGAGCGCGAATTTCACGATGGAATTGGTTCAGGCTGGATGCAGAAAGGGCCTGGCCGCTGCGTACCTCGCGTAGGGGCCGGCCAGACTATCCCCACAGCACCACCTGCCGGCCGTCCACTTGCGCCACCTTGACGGGCACGCCGTAGATAGCGCTCAGGCGGTCGCCGCTGAACGTGTCCGGCAGCGGTCCGGCCTCCAGCACCTGCCCCCCGCGCATCAGCACCAGGTGGGTGGCCAGCCCGGCCGCCACCTCCGGCTCGTGCGTAGTGAGCACGATCGTCACGCCCTGGGCCACCAACGCGCGCAGCAGCGCCAGCAGCCGCGCCTTGTTGCCCAGGTCCAGGTGCGAGGTCGGCTCGTCCAGCAGCAGGAGGCGCGGCTCCTGCGTCAGCGCGCGGGCGATCAACACGAGCTGGCGCTCGCCGCCGCTCAGCCGGGCGATCGAACGCCCCTCCCAGCCGGCCAACCCCACCCGCGCCAGCGCGTCTTGGGCGATGCGGAGATCCTCCGGGCCGGGCATCTCCAGCGGCTTGAGGTAGGGCGCACGGCCCAGCAAGACGTACTCGAGCAGCGAGTATTCGAACGGGTTGTGCTCGCTCTGCGGCACCAGGCCGATCAGCCGGCCCAGCTCCCCGCGGCCGTAGTCGGCCAACGGCCGGCCGCGCAGCGTGATCCGGCCGCCTTGCGGCTTCAGCCAGCCCAGCGCCAGGTGCAGGAGGGTCGTCTTGCCTGCGCCGTTCGGCCCCAGGACCGCGGTTACCGTGCCGGCCTCGATCCCCAGCGTCAGGCGCTGGAAGACCGTTTTGCCGTTGGCCCCATAGCCGAAGCGGACATCGTGAAAAGCCAGCAGAGGCGCGTTCATCGGGACACCCGCAGCGTGCGCTGCATCATCAGGATGACAAAGGCCGTCGCGCCCAGCAGCGAGGTCAGGATGCCCAGCGGGATCTCGCCGGCCAGCAGCGTGCGGGCCGCGTCGTCGCACAGCAGGCTGAACAGCCCGCCCAACAGCAGCGCGGCCGGCAGCGCGCGGCGGCTGTCGGAGCCGTAGAGCCGCCGCGCCAGGTGGGGCATGATCAGCCCGACCCAGCCGACCATGCCGGCCACCGAGATGACCGCGGCGGTGGCCGCAACGGCGGCCGTCAGCACCAGCACGCGCTCGCGGGTGGGGGCCACGCCCAGCGAAAAGGCGGTGGCGTCCTCCAGCGCTAGCAGGTTCAGCCGCCAGCGCATCCGGATCATCACGAACAGGGCGAGCAGCGTCACCGGCAGAATGGCGCGCAGTTGCGGCCAGGTGACGCTCCACAGCCCGCCCAGCAGCCAGAAGGTGATCTCGGGCAACTGCCGCAGCGGGTCGGCGACGTACTTCAGCATCCCGACCCCGGCCGAGAAGAGCGCGGAGACCGCGATCCCCGCCAGCACCAGCCGCAACACCCAGCCGCCGTAGCGCAGCCGGTGGGCCAGGAAGTACGACAGCCCTAGCCCGGCGAAGGCAAAGAAGGCGGCCGAGCCTTGCACCACCCAGGCCGCGTTGCTCAGGAAGACGATGCTCAGCGCCGCGCCGAACGCCGCGCCCTGCGACACGCCCAGGAAGCCCGGCTCCACCAGCGGGTTGCCCAGGATCATCTGGAGCACCGTGCCCGCGCCGGCCAGCGACATGCCCAGCAGCACGGCCGCCAACACGCGCGGCAGGCGCAGGTTCCACACCAGGCGCTGCGCCAGCTCGTCGGTCAGCAGCCGCTCCGGCGCCAGCAGGGGCGGCGCGGGATAGCGGCCCACGAACAGCGACAGCGCCAGCGCGACCAGCAGCAGCGCGGCCAGCCAGACCAGGCTATCCACGCGTGCCCGCGGCGTTGCGCGCACTGCCGCCGGCGCGGCCGGCGCAGGGGCGAGACTACCGACATCCCCGCTCAAGGCAGGTCTCCGAACAAGAGAGGCCGGACGTGCTGGTCGAAGGCCGCGTCATCCAGGCCGTACAGCTCCCGATAGAACCGCCGGGCCTCCGCGATGACATCCAGGCCGGGGAACCGGTCGGGGTGCAGCTTGCCGGCCAGCCAGGTCAACCCCAGGGCCCAGCGGGTGTCGGGCTGGTCCCAACTAAAGAAGTCGCCGGGGAAGGCGTACAACCGGCCCTCCTTGACCGCCCGCAGCAGTTGCCACTGGGGGTCGGCCTTCAGCTTCCGCACCACGTCATCCACCTTGTCCGTGTAGGTGACGACGTAGATCTGGGCCGGGTCCCAGGCCGCGATCTGCTCCAGGCTCACCTTGCTCCAGCCGCTGCCGGGCTGCGCGTCCCGCCAGACCGGCCGGCCGCCGGCCATCTCGACCAGCAGCGTCTGCATCCAGGCCAGCGGCGGCACATTGAACGCGATGACGCCGTCGCGGTCGGTGTAGTAGATCAGCAGCACGGCCGGCTTCTGCTCGTCCTTCAGATCGGCGACGGCGTCGGCGACCTGCGCGACGTGCGATCGGAAGTAGGCGGCAAGCTCCTGGCCGCGGGCCGGGTTCCCGAACACCTGGCCCAGGATCTGGAGGTCGCGCTGGTACTGCTCCGGCGTCTCGAAATCCACATAGACGACGGGAATGCCGAGCGTCTCCAGCGGCTTGCCTAGTTTCTCTGCGTTGCTGCTCTTGAGGATCACGGCATCGGGCCGCACGGCGGCGATCTGCTCCGGGCCGGCCTCGGCCCCCAGGAGCGTCTTGGCCCCGTAGCTGGCGTCCACCAGGGGAATGAAGTCGCGCTGCATCTGCGCCGTCTTGCCGATGGCCGCGATGCGCGCGGCTGCTTCAGGGAAAAGGTAGGCCGCGTCGGCCACCATGAAGAGCGCCTTGCCGGTCAGGGCGATGCGCTGGGGCGGCGACTGGAAGGTCACCTGCCGGCCCAGCGCGTCGGTCACCGTGATCGGCCCGGCGCTTGGGGCGGCCTTCGTCGGCGCGGCCGCGGCTTGAACGGCGGTCGCGGCCATCGGCGCCGGGGTCGGCGGTGGGGCCGCGGGCGGGATGCACGCTGCCGCGCTCAAAAGCAATAGAAGGGCGGCGGCGAACTGAAGGACAGATTGCGATGTGCGCATGGGAACGACTCCTGGTGGTGTGCTGGCTATTTTATCTCTGAATATTTACAGTCTGAATAATAAATCCTTGCCTCGTGCTTGTCAAATTCGGCATGGCCTCCCATGCCTGGCGCTTCCCGAAAGCGCCAGGCGTGTTTATGCCTTGACAGCGCGTCGGCGAGCCGTTACAATGTGGACATCCTCAGCGAACGTGCCTGGCACTTCCGGAAGTGCCAGGCACGTAGAAGACACGAGCGGTTCCCATGCAAGCTGACTGGCCTGCGGAAAACATCTTGCTGGCGCTGCTGTGCGAACGGCCGATGCACGGCTACGAGCTGGCGCAAACGGTCAAGACCGACGCCCCGCTGCGCGCCATCTGGCGCATCGAGCTGAGCGAGGTTTACTTCCTGTTGCGCAAGCTGCTGAAGCAGGGGTTCATCGTGGCAGAAGCGGAGGTGCCCGGCGCAGGGCCGCGGCGGGTGATCTACGCGCCGACGCCGGCCGGCCGGGCCGCGCTGGAGGCGTGGCTGACCACCCCCGAAAAGTACCCGCGCAACCTGCGCACCGCGCTGCTGGCGCGCATCTACCTGGCGCTGCGCCGCGATCCGGCGTTGGCCGTCCGCCTGGTGGACGCGCAGGGGGAACACCTGCGGGAGTGGCTGGCGCGGGAGCGCGATCGCCCCCACGAAGATGAGATCGTCGCGCTGGTGCACCGCTTCCGCGCGGCGCAGGTGGCAGCAGCGCTCGTGGCGCTGGAGGAGCTGCGTCGCGTGGCGCTGGCGCGAGCTCGCAACTCTCTGACCTCTTGAACGCCGTCTGCCGGCGCGTTGATCCAGGCGAGGTGGACGGGTTTGTCAAAACAGGGGGGCGGGCCCGAAGTAGACGCGCGCGTCTCGTGATATCGGGCTGCGGATTGGGCGGCGTCGTGGCGCTGTTCGCGGCGGCGATCGCCGCCGCGGTGGCCGAATGACCGCTCTGGTCGGTCAGCGACCGATCAGAGCGGTCATTCGGA
>DAOTZV010000232.1:0-3336 GCA_034434235.1 Anaerolineae bacterium | reverse complement strand
CGCCGGTCACCGGCCGGCCGCACGCGGGACACCGGCCGGCCCAGCGCCGATCCCGGCGCCAGAACCAGAGCCCTGCGGCAACAGCGGCCGCCAGGCTCGACACCACGCCGAACATCGCCGCGGGCGACCATCGGCCGTAGATCTCCGGGAAGAACGCATGATTGAGCAGGGGGATCACCAGCAGCGCCAGGAGCAAAGCGCCCAGCCCGGTGCTGATCCAAAACGCGCGGCGCACCTGCTCGCCGAGGCCGTACCAGGTCAACGCCCGGCGTTTGAGGCTGGCGTCGGCCCACAGGATCCCGCCAAGCAGGGGCGGGAGCGCCAGGCCGAAATAGGCCATCGGCCTCAGAACATGCAGCTCGGTGAAGGTTGTCCAGCTCATCTCCGCGCCCAAGAGCCCTGGCAACGGCCCTTCGGCGCCGACGCCCAGCATCGCGTAGACCCATAGATCCACCGCCCTGCCCCAGCCGGCCGCATCGGTCAGCCGCATGAAGCTGACCAGCCCCAGGTCAACGAAGTGCATACCCAGCTTGATGGCCGCGATCCCCCCGACGATCAGGGCGATCTTGCCCGTCAGCGCACCCTGCGCCGTCTGCCCACCGGCGACGCAAACCTGCGGCAGAAGCCAGGTTGACGTAACGATGAACGCGATCAACGTCGGCAGGAACGGGCCGGGCTCGTAGATGTAGGCCGCGGTCAGGATGCCGCGCGTCGCCAGATCGAGCAAGACGACGGCCAGGCCGACCGTGACCGCGAGCGCGCGCGGCTTGCCGAAGACCTGGACCGGATCGGCCAGGCAACGTCGGCGCGTCTCCTGGTCGGGGTGCAAGGCGAACAGCCCACCCAGGTGGGGCAATTTCAGCGACAGGCCGCGCGTCCAACCTTCTCGCCAGCGTTGCCAGAGGGTTCGAGCCGGCGAATCGGCCGCCAACATCAGGAAAGCGTGCGCATCCAGGGCCCTGAGCGGCGCCTCGGCATCGTGCAACATTTGGGCGGCCCGCGCATCCGCATACAGCTCACGGATGCGCATCAGCCGCGGCCAGTAAACGAGCCAGAGCACGCCCCCCACCAGCACGAACGGCAGTTGGGCTCCCAGCAGGTAGAGGGAGGAGGCCAGCCAGAGTGCGTGGCGGCCGGCCGGATCTTGTAGCCGTTCGAAGGCATAGGGATTCTGTGCTTGTAACGCGGCGGGCACCCAGGAAAGATCTACCGGGCGAAACACGGGCGCCAGCGACGCCAGGTGAGCGCTCATGCCCGTCCAGAACTCGGGGCGCAGCACCTCGGGGCTGACCATGGCCACCAACGCCACCAGCAGCAGTCCGATCCAGATGTTGGCCGTCATCACCAGCACCGTCATCTTGAGCAAGCTGCGCGAGAGCTGCGCCAGCGGCATGTCGTGATTGATGAAATGCGCCAGTTCGTGGCACAGCATGGCCAGATACGGCTGTCGGCGATGAGGCGACGCCAGCCTGTGGGCCAGTCGGTCCGCTGCACGGCGGCCCAGGGCCACGTAGCGGCGGCGGAACGTGCCGAACGACTCGATGCCCACGGGCATATCGGTGAGACAGAGCTCGGGCGGCCGATCGGGGGCCAGCGTCGCCAGCGCCGCCTCGATCTCGCGTCGCGTGGGGTCGTCAGCATGGTCGGTGGAACGATCACACGGCGTTCGGGAGAGCCCGTACTCGCGCAACAGCCGATCGGGCCACTGGAGGAAATCGCGCAACGGCAACAGGGTCAACCCCAGGATCACCGGCGGCCACCACAATTGCGAGCCCGGCAGCCAGGCCGTGAAGGCAACGCCCAGCACAACTGCAGCAATCAGGCCGAAGAGGATGGCGGTATAGCTGGGCAGGGCGAAGATGTTCAGCTTGCCGGCCCGCGGCGTCGGGGCCTGCTCGGGCGTGTTCATGGCCGGCTGTTCCCCTCTCCTTCGGATCCAGGGGTATCTGGGGTCAGGGTCAGTTGCGCAAATGTCTCGACGAAACGTTCCGCCGTGGCGCGGGCCAGGCGGTTCCGCCGGGCGGCATCGCGCGCCGCTGCGCGCACCAACTGCTCGAACCCGGCCCGATCGGCCGCCATGCCGGGCCGGGCGGCCAATCCATCGCGCACGGCCAGGGTCGCCTGCCAGGTGGCCAGCAGGAGACGCGCGGCCGCCGACCCTTCTCCGGCAAACGCGAAGGCACGCGTCGTCGCCGGGCTCCAGGTCAGGCGTTCGCCCAGCTCGTCTACCGCTTCAAAGAAGGCGGCGAGCAGCTCATCGAAGCCGGCCGGGAGCAGGGCCAGGCGGGCGAGCAGTTGACGGCCGCGTTGCGCCACGAACCGGCGCAGCGGTTCGCCGGCCGTCGGCCAGCGCAGCGCAGCGAGGTCGGGCGCCGGCAGGGGCGTCAGGGCGGGGCCGAGCTCCAGCTCCAACAGGTCGGCATAGAAAGCGCTGCACGTCGGGCAGATCAGCAGGTGGCGGTGGACTTCCGGCAACGCCGTTGCCAGGCGCTCCCCGCGCAATTCGGCTGCGACGGCCTCCGGCAGCCGTTCCTGGATCGCTGCGCAGGCGGTCGGCTCGGGCTCGGCGGCCGCCAGCACGCGCGCGATCCGTTCCGCGGCGTCTTCGGGAACGGCCCGGCCGGCCGCGCGTTGCGCGGCCCGCTGCTGCAATAGCTCGCGCAACCGGTCGAGCTCAGAGGAGTCAGAAGGTTGGACCATGGCATCCTCCGTCCATCCGTGAACCGATCAGAGCGGGGAGATCGGGCGCGGGCAACGCCTGGCGATTGAAGGGGACCTCGGCCTCCCGCCAGCAGAGGAGGGCCAGCACATCGGCGGCCTCGGCCGCGCACGCGGGACAGCGGCCGATCTGCCGGCCGAGGGCCTCGGCTGCGGCCGCGTCGGCGCCCTCGCGCAGACAGGCCGCCACGTAGCCGGCCAACCTCTCCTCCTGTTCGTGCTCCGACAGGGTGCACGTGTGTCGTCTGTTCATCGTCGGTCCTCCAAAGCAATGCCCAGGTCGGCCAGGAGCGGCGCGCACTCCTGTAGGCGCTTGCGCGCCCGGTGGAAGATCACATAGACCGCATTCGCCTTCATCCCTAACTGCCGCGCGATCTCGGATACCGGCACCTCGCGCAAGACCAGGCCGATGAACACCTCGGCCGCGTGACGCAGCCGGTGCAGGCAGGCGCGGATGCGCGCCTCCAGCTCGGCGATCCGGACGGCCCCGTTCAGTTCGGCCGGCACCGATTTCCCGCGTGTCTCCTGCAAGCGATCCAGGTACTCTTCGGCCGACTCCTCCGCGTTTTCGTGTCCTGCGCCTTGTTCCATCATGTCGCTGAGCGGCACTTCGCGGCC
>DAOTZV010000231.1:0-3074 GCA_034434235.1 Anaerolineae bacterium | reverse complement strand
CGCCTCCAGGACGATGTGCGTTACGTGGAAGTGGAGGCCGAACACGACCTGACGTTGCCGGAGAACCCCGCCTGGCCGCAGGTGGCCGCGGCGGTCGTTGCGTTTGCGCAAGAGATGACGCGCGCGGTCGGAGAGGAGTCCACTCCATAGCGAAATTATACTTTTGCGCCGAAAAGTATAATTTCGATTTGTCAAATTGCCGTTGAGTATAAATTCGAGGCGGAGGTAATTTGCACTTTGTGGCCTAAAAGTGCAAATCCTTGAAGGGAAATTGCACCAAAGTACAAATCCAGTTCGCCCACCCCGCGGAATCGAGTGGGCTATTAATGACCATAAATCGTGAATAGGGAGGTTCACCATGCTACGCGCAACCACACTTTGGAAAGTTTTGCTTATCAGCCTTCTGACCCTATTCACTACAAGCCAGGCAGGTGTAGTTTCCGCCGGGTCCAATGTTTGGACAAGCAATGGCCCTGAAGGCGGTAACATTTACGCCCTGGCGATAGACCCGGCGACGCCGGCCACCCTCTATGCCGGGATAGAGAGCGGTGTGTTCAAGAGCACGGACGGCGGCGCCTCGTGGCGCGCGGTCAACACCGGCCTGACTGCTACCGGTGTTCTCGCCCTGGCGATAGACCCGGCGATGCCGGCCACCCTCTATGCCGGGACAAACGAGGGGGTGTTCAAGAGCACGGACGGCGGCGCTTCGTGGCGCGCGGTCAACATCGGCCTGACCTACACCGTTGTTTACGCTCTGGCGATAGACCCGGCGACGCCGGCCACCCTCTATGCCGGGACATGGGGCGGCGGCGTGTTCAAGAGCACGGACGGCGGCGCTTCGTGGCGCGCGGTCAACACCGGCCTGACCGACACCTATGTTCGCGCCCTGGCGATAGACCCAGCGACGCCGACCACCCTCTATGCCGGGACATGGGGCGGCGGCGTGTTTGATTTGGAGCAGCAGATTCTTCGGATACTTCTGCCTGTTGTTCTGCGTGGTCACTAGATTGGACCCAACGGCGCACAAAGAGTCGCACGCTATTACGGAAGCGAACGTTCAGGGCAGGGGTGGGCTAACCCTGTGTGGAGCCGACGCCCAGCCTTGCACTTTCAACCATCGTGCCTTGCCCGCGCAGGCGGTAGTGATTCAGGCGGGTCTTGCCAGCGGCGACGGGTGGGCGCGGCTCACACCGGCCGTTCGCCAGAAAACCTTCATGCCCGAACTTTCCGATCATCATCGCCGGGTGCTTGATTTCGGCTTTCAGCCGGTCTGCCCGCCCTGGCTACGCCACGCGGGCCAGGGTGACCGGCGTCGCGGGGGCTTGCGAGCGGCATCTGAGCCCAAGACGGGGGTCGCAGACCATAGGCATCAAGCTAACGGCCCGGGACGAAAACGGCCCTCCGGCGAGCTGGCTGGCCGGCGAACGCCGCACGGGCATCAAGTGCCCGTGCTACCCAGGCCACGCCCGCTGAAGCGGGCTGGCGGTTGCGGGCCTCTGCCGCCAGCCGTTATAGCCCCGTTCACGGGGCGCCGTTCAGTAGCCCGCCGACTTGATCGGCGGCAAGTCCCTTAGCTTGATGCTTATGGGGTCGCAGACCCCCTGCGAACGATCTCTGACAGCTTTCAGCCGGTCTGCGACCGGCGTTGCGGGGGCATGGGAGCCGCTTCTGAGCCTAAGACGAGGGTCGCAGACCCCCTACAATCAAAACGCGGATAAGACCTGATATCGTCAGCGGCATCCGCGGTATCCGCGTTGTCCGCATCCCGGTATCAACCGTGAGTCACGACAGAGGCCATAACATTGTGACGCCCATCCTACGACGAATCCCTCTCGCCCTCCGCGACATCTTCGGCGGCGCAACCCCGCTGTTGGCCGCCTGGGTGATGGCGCTGCTGGCGATGCCTATCGTGCAGTGGGCCGTCGGCCATCCGGGGTTGATCGCCGGGGTGATCCTGGGCGTGCTGCTCCAGGCGTCGCTGGCGGTGCTGTTCCTGGCGCAGGCGGCCCCTTTCCGGCGCACCGTGCGCACCGTGGGCATCGTCGTTGCGGTCGCGTGGACGTCCGAGGCGCTGGGCTCGACCACCGGCTTCCCGTTCGGCGCGTACGACTACACGCCGACCCTCCAGCCGCAACTGCTGGGCGTGCCGCTGCTCATCCCGCTGGCGTGGCTGATGATGCTGCCGCCCGCGTGGGCCGTGGCGCAGCGGATCACAGGGCGGACATCCGGGCCGGCTTTCGTCGTTGTCAGCGCGCTGGCGTTCACCGCCTGGGACCTGTTCCTCGATCCGCAGATGGTGCACTGGGGGCTGTGGGTTTGGGAGGAAGGCGGCGCCTACTTCGGCATCCCGCCGGTCAACTTCGCCGGCTGGCTGCTGGTCTCCGCGCTCATCACCGCGCTGGCCCGGCCGCCCGCGTTGCCCGCTCGGCCGCTGGTCATCATCTACGCCCTCACCTGGCTCATCGAGACGGTCGGCCAGGTGGTCTTCTGGGGCCTCTACGGCCCGGCGCTGTGCGGGTTCGTGGGGATGGGGGTGTTTGTGGCGCTGGCGTGGCGGAGGATTGGGGGGGGTTAGGGATTGGGGGTTAGGGATTGGGGATTCGCCGATTCGCCCATTCGTTGATTCGCCATGACTGCACTTCTCTGGACGCTCATCGGTTTCCTGTCCGGTTCTCTGCCGTTCTCGGTGTGGCTGGGCAAGCTGGTGCTGCATACGGACATCCGCCGCTACGGCGACGGCAATCCGGGCGCGACCAACGTGTTTCGCGCGGGGAACTTCGGCGCCGGCATGTTGGCGGTCTTCCTGGACATCGCCAAAGGGGCCGCGCCGGTGGCGTTGGCGCACTACCTCTTCCGGGTGGACGGCTGGCCGCTGATCCCGGTGATCCTGGCGCCGATCCTGGGGCACGCGTTCTCGCCGTTCCTGCGTTTCCGCGGAGGCAAGGCGATCGCCAGCACCTTCGGCGCGTGGACCGCGCTCACCGTGCCGTTCGGGCCGTTCGTCATGGGCGGCTCGGTCTTCGTCTTCTACAAGCTGCTCGACATCTCCGGCTGGGCGGTGATGGCCGCGCTGG
>DAOTZV010000230.1:0-2071 GCA_034434235.1 Anaerolineae bacterium | reverse complement strand
GAGCGCTACGGCGAATATCCGCGTTTTCGGGGCATGCGCGAGCCGATCACCGAGGCGAGCCGGCCGCGCATGGCGCAGGAGGCGATCCGCTGGCTGGCCGGCACGCGCACCCAGGCCGGCGCCGCCGTGCTCGAGGGCCTGGAGCTGCTGGAGGACGGCCAGGTACGGCCGCGTCGCTCCCGCTACGCGGCGCATATGGTGGAACGCCTGGCCGCGTTGCGGCCGGGGGAGGTGTTGAACCGCTCCGCCCTTTTGGTCACGGAATACCCGGGCCTGGAGCGCGAGCCGCGCTTCAAGCTGGAGCCGGAATGGTTGGTGGTGATCCTGTTGGCGCTGGCCTACAGCGGCGACGTGGTGATCCAGCTGGCCGGCGAACGGGTGGATGCGACCAACCTGTCCGGCGCGGCGCGCATGCCGCTGGAGGCATTGACCGACTTTCGCTTCATCGAGCGGCCACGGGAGCTGCCGTTGCCGGCGTGGGTGGCCGTCTTCGAGGTGTTGGAGCTATCGCCCGGCCTGATTCGCGATCCGGACCGCCACGACATCGCGATCGAAACGCTGCAGCGCCAGGTCGAGAGCGAGATCGGCCGGGTGCTGAAGGCTCAAGAAGCCCTGCGCCAGGGGTTGCTCTTGTGGCAGGAACCGGTCCTGGAAGCGGCACGACAGGCCGGGGTGAGCAAGGCGCTGGCCGATTACAAGACGTTCCTCGAAGCACTGCGCGTCTTCACCACGCCGGGCCGCCTGCGCAACCTGCGCCAGAGCGAGGGAGAGGTGAGAGAGCAGGCGAACCACCGCGCGCAACTGCACGTCCTGGAACGGCTGATCGAAGCCGTCGTGGCCCTGCAGCCCATGACTGCCTACCTGCGGGAAGCTGAAGCAATGCTGCCGGAGGGTGATCTCCTGGCCGAACGCATTCGCGGCCTGCGCGCGTCCCAACTCGCCAGGTTGCGCGGGGCGACGGATTGGACCAACGGCGGGCTGCGACAAGACCTGCAACGCGAACTTGAAGCATTAAAGGGCGACTACATTGAGAGCTACATGGCTTTGCATCGCCGGGCGCGCCTGGGGCAGACGGATGACGAGCGCAAGAGGCGCCTGCTGGCCGACCGACGCCTCAAGAACCTCCGTCTGCTGAGCCAGATCCACCTGTTGCCGGACGAGCAGTTGGCGCGGTTCACCGATCGCCTGGCGAAGCTGGTAGCGTGCTGGCGCCTGGTGCCGGCCGACCTGCGGCAGCAGACCACTTGCCCTCACTGCAAGTACAGGCCGGCCGGCGAAGGCGCAACGGCCAACGCGGCCGGCGAGATTGACCAGATCGAGGATGGCCTGGACAAGCTGGAGACCACCTGGACCCACATGCTCCTGGCCGAGCTTGGCCGGCCAGAGATCTCGGCCAACCTGGAGCTGCTGGATGCCGAAAAGAGAGTCCTGCTGCGTAACTTTCTGGATACGGGCCGCCTGCCTGACACGATTAGCGAGCCGTTTGTTGCGGCGGTCAATGATGTGCTGCAGGGCCTGGAACGCCTCGTCCTGCAGGCTGAAGACCTGTTCCTGGCCCTGGCCGGCGATGGGACGCCCTGCTCGCTCGAGACATTCAAGCAGAGGTTCACGAAGTACCTGGCCGACCGCACGGCCGGACGCGAGGCAGGTCGGGTGCGGGTTTCTCTGGACTGGTGAATACCGAAGAACACACAGGCCATGGCCACGCTGGACGAATGGGA
Organism: Anaerolineae bacterium; assembly: GCA_034434235.1. Classification (GTDB taxonomy): domain Bacteria; phylum Chloroflexota; class Anaerolineae; order CG2-30-64-16; family CG2-30-64-16; genus CAKZKT01. Next base: position 350 of record DAOTZV010000230.1, on the reverse strand, counting down.
GCACCGGTTGCGCTCCCGGATGGGTGTGATCGAACTGATCGGCGAACTGGACCTGGCGCCGGAAGAGGTTCAGGGGATCGGCCGGTTGATCGCGGCCCTCATCCGTGCCCAGGGGCCGCAGCGTGCAGTGCTCAGTCTCGAACAGCGTTACCCCGCTACCTTGGCCGCTTTCCTGGTCTTTCAAGGCGGCAGCAGCTACCATAGCGACGAGAAAGCGGACTTCTGGCCGGGGGTGTGCGAGGCTGCCGGCATCCCATATGATCCCAACTACACGATGGAGCTTGGCCAGGCCTTCGAAAGGATCTGCGGTCGGTTCGGCCTAACGCATGAATTCGCGGGCCACCGCTACG
>DAOTZV010000229.1:0-15141 GCA_034434235.1 Anaerolineae bacterium | reverse complement strand
GGGCGATTGAAATCGCGGCTGATGGGCGTGGTTGCGCCGCGGCACCCACCTGCGTGGGTGCGGGTGCACGCGTCGGCGCAGGCCGACGCGTGGGGGGCGATTGAAATCGCGGCTAACGGGCGCGGTTGCGCCGCGGCACCCACCTGCGTGGGTGCGGGCGCGGTTGCACGCGTCGGCGCAGGCCGACGCGTGGGGGGCGATTGAAATCGCGGCTGATGGGCGCGGTTGCGCCGCGGCACCCACCTGCGTGGGTGCGGGCGCGGCTGCACGCGTCGGCGCAGGCCGACGCCCAGCCGCCGGCTCCTTCGCTGCGACCTCGGTCGCCCGGCCGCTTCAACGCGTCTTCAACGCGCGCCAGACGCGTTCCGGCGTCAGCGGCAGGGCCGGGATCTGCACGCTGAGCGCATCGTACACCGCGTTGGCCACGGCCGGGCCGACGCCATCCAGCGGGATTTCGGCCACAGCCTTGACACCGAACGGGTGCGTCGGCTCATAGGTCTGGATGAAACGCACGTGCATCTCGGGCATCTCATCGGCCGTGAAAATGCGATAGTCGCCGAAGCGCGGGTTCACCATCCGGCCGTGTTCGTCGAACGCCATCTCTTCGCAGAGCGCATAGCCGAGCGCCTGGGCCATGCCGCCTTCGACCTGGCCGGCGGCCGTAGCCGGATTGACGATCACGCCGCAGTCCAACACCATCGCCAGCCGGTCCACCGTGACCTGGCCGGTTTCCGTGTCCACGGTCACTTCGGCGAACTGCGCCGCGAAGGGCGGCGGACTATCGGGGCTCATCCACGAGGCCACCGCCATGATCTGGCGCTGATTGCGATGGTGCAGGCTCTCCAGCGCCACCTGCGCCAGCGTAACGCTGCGGCCGTCGGCCGCCCACGCCTGCCGGTCGGCGAGCGCGATTTCCTCGGCGGGCACGCCGAGCATCTCGCCGGCTACGGCCTTGATCTGCCCGGCCACCTGGCGCGCGGCCTCCACCACGGCCGCGCCCGAGATGTAGGTGGTGGAGCTGGCGTAAGCGCCCTTGTCGAACGGCGTGAAGTCCGTGTCCGACGAGTAGGTGATGAAATCGGTCGGCGGACAGCCCAACACCTCGGCCGCCATCTGGGTCAAGACGGTATCCGAGCCGGTTCCCAGGTCCGTCGCCCCGACCAGCAGGTTGAAGCTGCCATCGTCGTTCATCTTGATGCTCGCCGCGCCCATGTCGAGGTTGGGGATCGCCGTCCCCTGCATGACGAGCGCCAGGCCCCGGCCGCGACGGAGCGTAGATTGGTAGATCGGTAGATTGGCAGGCCGGTCTTCCGATCTTTCTGGTTGCCAGGTGTCCGATCTGGCCGTCCTCCATCCCATCAGCTCCATGCCCACCCGCGCGCACTCGGCGATGGCATTGGTGCGGATCAGCTCGGGGCGCGCCGCGCGGCCCTCGCTCCACGCCTTCGACATCGGATGCTCCTCGCCGGCCTTGACCACGTTCATCAGCCGGAACGCCAGGGGGTCGAGGCCGAGGGTGCGCGCAATGCGCTCCATGTGGCTTTCGACCGCGAAGAAGCCCTGCGGCACGCCATAGCCGCGATACGCGCCGGAGGTGGGCTTGTTGGTATAGACGATATCGGCCACGAAACGAATGTTGGAGCGGCCGTCGGGCCCCTTGTCGGCCGGATAGAGCGACATGGCCTTGTGGCCGGTGTTGCCGGCGACGGTGAGCGCATGGTTGCCGTATGCGCCGGTATCCGAGAGCACGCGCATCTCGTTCGCCACGATGCGGCCGTCCTTCATCACGCCCGTGCGCATCTTGATGATCATCGGGTGCCGCGAGGTGCTGGCCGCAAATTGCTCTTCCCGCGTGTACTCCAGCTTGACCGGCCGGCCCGTGGCGATGGTCAGGTGCGCGCAGATGTCTTCGATCATCACCTCTTGTTTGTTGCCGAAGCCGCCGCCGATGCGCGGCTTGATGACCCGGATGCGCTTGATCGGCAGGCCGAGCACGGGCGCCAGGATGCGTCGGGCATGGAACGGCACCTGCGTGCTGGTGCGGATCACCAGGCGATCGTCTTCGTCCCAGTAGGTGATGCACACGTAAGGCTCGATCGGCGCCTGTTGCACCTTGGGCACTTCGTATTCGCCTTCGATGACATAATCGGCCGCCGCGAGCGCCGCGTCCACATCGCCCATCTCGATGTGGATGTGCGCGGCCAGGTTGCGCTGCGGATCGCATTCGCCGAACGGGATGTAGTCCGGCTCGTCATGGATCACCGGCGCGCCGGGCTTCATGCTGTCGCGCGGGTCGAAGATGGCCGGTAGCTCCTCGTATTCGACCTCGATCAGCTCCAGCGCGCGCTGCGCGATCTCTTCTGTCTCCGCGGCCACGGCCGCCACCCGATCGCCTACATAGCGCACCTTGCGATCCAGGCTCACGAAGTCCTGGGGGCCGGGGATGGGGTCGGATTGGCCGGCCGTGGTATGCACCACGCGCGGGATGTCCTGGTAGGTGAGGACGGCGTGTACCCCCGGCAGGCCGCGGGCCTTGCTCACGTCTATCCGCTTGATGATGCCGTGCGCGATGGGGCTATGCAGGATCTTGCCGATCAACATGCCGCGCATCTCGATATCGGCCGTGAAGGCCGGCTTGCCCTGCGCCAGCTTGACGGCATCCACCTTCGGCTCGGCCGCGCCGACATAGCGCGGCTCGCCGGCCGCGGCGATGATCGGCGGCTTTTCGACGAGGGTTTGTGTTGGCAGGCCGGCGGGCGTCGGCTCAGGTGGTTCGGCCTGGGGCGCAGGCGGCAGTTCCAGGAGCACGCCGGGAGGCTCGATCTGCGGCGGCAAGGGGGGCGGCGGCTCACCGCGCAGGATGGCGGCCGCGCGCAGGACCGCCTGCACCGGCTTGACGTATCCCGTGCAACGACACAACACGCCCGAGAGCGCCTGGCGCACCTCGTCTTCGGTGGGCGACGGGTTGGCGCGCAGAAGCGCCTCGGCCGCCAGAAGCTGGCCGGGCGTGCAATAGCCGCACTGGATCGCGCCGACCTCGATGAACGCCTGCTGGAGCGGGCTCAAGCCCCCGGTTTGCTTCCAGCCCTGTTCCGGATGTTGGCCCAGCGCTTCCACCGTCGTCACCGCGTGGCCGCCGGCCTGGGCCGCCAGCATCGTGCACGATGTGACCGGCACGCCGTCGAGCAGGACCGTGCACGCGCCGCATTCGCCCGTCTCGCAGCCGTGCTTGACGCCGAAGATCCCATGTCGGCGCAGCGCATCCAACAGCGATTCGTTGGGGGCAATCTCCCAGGTCTGAGGAGTATCGTTCAAGATGAAATGGAGTTGCATCGTTCCGCACCTTTCTCGCCGCGTGTCTGGGCGTCAGGCGGCCCGTTCCCAGGCCAGGCGGAGCGCCCGGCCGGCCAACACTTCGGCCATGGCCCGGCGATATTCGGAGCTTCCCCGGAAGTCGGCCGGCGGCCGGAGGTTCGCGGCGGCCCGGCCGGCCGCTTCGGCGATGGCGGCGGCCGTCGGCTCCCGGCCGACCAGGGCCGCGGCCGCGTCCGACAGGTCGAGCGGGAGGTCGGCAACGCCGGCGAGCGACAGCCGCGCCGCACGGCACCGGTCGTCGTCTCGCTCGATCAGCGCCGCGGCCGCAACGATCGCTGTGTCGGCGGGGGTGCGCGCCACGCGCACCAGCGCGGCGCCGACGGGCCCCGCCGGCCGGCCGACGACCACCTCGGTGATCAGCGCGGGCGCGGAGAGCAGTGCGTTGCGGCGCGGCAGGAACTCGCGCAGCGGCAATTCGCTCGTGCCCGCGCGGCCGAAGAGGGCTACGCGGGCGTCGCAGACCAACAGCGTCGCGACCAGGAGGTCGTTGGCCGCGGCCACTGCCACCGCGCCGCCCACCGTGGCCCGGTTGCGCTGTACGCTGCCGATCCCGCCGCGCGCTCCTTCGGCCAGGATGCCCGAACAGAAGTCGCGCGCGGCCGGGTGGTCGGCCAGGGCCGCGCGCGTGACCATCGCGCCGATGCGCAATGTTCCGGTCGCCTCGTCCGCCTGGATCGCGTCGAGCCCCAGTCCTTGCAGATCCACTACGGCTTCGATCGCGGATTCGGTTTCCACGTAGGACGAACTTAAGTTCGTCCTACGTGTTGGATCGGTTGCGGGGGAGGACGAACTGAAGTTCGTCCTACAGATTGAATGGGCCGCGGCGAGCAGGGTATCGCCGCCGGCGAGCGGCACGGTGCGGATGTCGGGCCGGGCCAGGAGCTCGATGGCGTGAGCCAGCGCGCGCTGCGGCGCCTCGACGGCCGGCCGATGGTATTCGCGCAGATTCAAAAGCATGGGCGCCTCCTTTTAGCCATGTCGGCGCATGAAGCGGTGCATCCGTTCCAATGCCTCTTCGATTTGATCTCGGGCCGTGGCGTAACAGATGCGCACGTACCCCTCGCCGCCCAGGCCGAAAGCCGGGCCGGGCACCACCGCCACCCGTTCCTCTTCCAGCAGCGCCCACGCGAACCGGTCGGAGGTCATGCCGCTCGGCCGGATGTCGGGGAACGCGTAGAACGCGCCCCGCGGCTCAAACGCCCGCAGGCCGATGCTGTTCAAGCCGTCCAGCAGCAGCCGGCGCCGCGCGTCATACGATTCGACCATCGCCTGCACGGCTTCCTCCGCGCGCGGATCGGTGAGCGCAACGATCGCGGCCACCTGCGCGGTGGTCGGCGCGGACATGATGGTGTATTGGTGGATCTTGCGCATGGCGGCCAGGATATCGGCCGGCGCCAGCGCGAAGCCCAGTCGCCAGCCGGTCATGGCGTAGTCCTTCGAAAAGCCGCCGATGATGATCGTGCGGTCGCGCATCCCCGGCAGGCTGCTGAAGGTGATGTGCCGGCCGCCGCCGTAGATCAGCCGGTCGTAGATCTCATCGGAGATGACCAGCAGATCGTGGCGCTCGGCCAGCGCGGCGATCTCGGCCATGTGCTCCCGGCCGAGGATGGCGCCGGTCGGGTTGTTCGGATAGTTGATCAGGAGGGCCTTGGTGCGCGGGGTGAGCGCGGCCTCGATCTGCGCGGCGGTGACCTGAAAGTCGTTTTCGACGCGTGTGGCGATGGGCACCGGCGTCCCGCCGGCGAAGGTCACCTCGGCTTCGTAGGAGACGAAGCACGGCTCCGGGATGATGACCTCGTCGCCGGGGTCCAGGACGGCGGTGAGCGCCAGGTAGAGCGCCTCCGAGCCGCCGACGGTGATCAGGCACTCGGCCTCCGGATCGTAGAGCACCCCGTAAAGCTGCGCCCATTTGGCGACGACCGCCTGGCGCAGGGCCGCGATGCCGGAGTTCGACGTGTAGCGCGTTTCCCCGCGCTGGAGCGAGGCAATGCCGGCCTGGCGGATCACGTCGGGCGTGACAAAGTCCGGCTCGCCGATGCTCAGCGAGATGACATCTTGCATCGTGGCCGCGATGTCGAAGAACTTGCGGATGCCGGATGGCGGCACGGCCGCCACCCGCCGCGAGATGCGATCGGACATGGATGAATACCTCTTCGATGGCTTTATGCGCACAGATCGCGAATGATCTCGCGCGTTATTTTGATGCCCAACAACAGGTTCTCGGCCGAGATGCGCTCGTCTATCCCATGCACGCGGCCGAGATCGGTCCGGTCCAGGATGACCGGACCGAAGCCATAGGCCGCGTAGCCGCGCTGCCGGAAGTAGCGGCCATCGGTTGCGCCCGGCACCAGCAGGGGAAAGAGGCCCGCGGCCGGCACGTGGGTCGCCACCGCCCGGCGAATCGCCTCGTAGAACGGCCCCTCCATCGGCGCGATCCCAGAGGGCGCCGCGGCTTCGCCCACCTCGACGCGCACGCGCCTGTCCGCGATCGTCGCCTCGAGCCAGCGGACGAATTCCGTGGCATCGGTTTCGGGCAACAGCCGGCAATCCAGCTCGGCCTCGGCCCGCTCCGGGATGACGTTGATCTTGTAGCCCGCGCGCAGGATCGTCGGGCTGATCGTGTCGCGCAACAGCGCGCCGATCAGTTTGTCGGCCGAGAGCCGGCCGAGCGCCAGCCGCAAGATCAGCGGCTGATCCAGGTGGCGCAACAGGAACGAGGCGGGGAATTTCTGCTCGCCGGCGAGCGCGCGGAACATCGCCGCGGTGACCGCATTGAGATGCGCCGGCCGCGGATGGCGCAAGATCCGGTTCAGCGCGGCGACCAATGTGGCGACCGCGTTGTTGGCGTGGGGCATGGAGCCATGGCCGGGGTCGCCCGTGGCGACCAGGCGCACGTTGTGCGGCCGCTTTTCGGCTACGGCCACGCCGAACATCACCCGCTCGCCGAACATGCCGCGCAATCCGCCGCTTCCCTCATCCCACACCCATTCGGGATCGAGCCCGGCCAGATGGCGTTCGGTCAACCAGCGCATGCCGACGCTGCCGCCGGTCTCTTCGTCGGGCACGGCCAGGAAGATGATCGGCCGGCGGAAGCGCACTCCTTCCTTCAGCAGGGAATCGAGCGCCAGGAGGAACATGACGCCCAGATCCTTGGTGTCGAGCGTGCCGCGGCCCCACACGAAGCCATCGGCCACCGCGCCGCTGAAGGGCGGGTGCGTCCATTGGGCGGGATCGGCCGCCACGACATCCATGTGGTGATTGAGGAGGAGCGGCTTGAGCGGCTCGCTGCCGGCGATGCGGCCGACCAGCAGCCCGCGGCCGGGCGCCGGCTCGTAGATCGTGATGTCGCGGGTGATGCCACGCTCGCGCAGTTGGTCGGCCAGCCATTCGGCCGCGGGCATCTCGTTGCCGGGCGGGTTGGTGGTGTCGAATTGTACGTAGCGGCTCATCGTCGCCAGCGCATCGGCAAGGATCGCATCCCAGTTCATGGTATCGTTCATGGTTCGTCATCCTGTTTGAGCTCGCGGAGTGATGATCCACTCGTCTTCGGCCTCTCGCCATTCCAGCCGATAGCGGCCGCCGTCGGCGGTCTGCACGTCGAACGTCAGGCCGGTGGGATGGCGGCCTTGGCGCAACACTTCGGCCACCTCCAGCCATCGGCCTCCCCACTCGAACGCTACGGGGCGTTCGGGATAGCGGCCGCCGGCGTAACAACGCACGCGCGTCACGGCCCGCCTCGCAGCCGATGCACGCCGCACAACGTGGCACCGTCGGCGATCACGGCCGGCGCGTCCGACTCGTTGATCACCTCGACGGCCCGGCAACACACCACCGCGCGGCCGAATCGGACGTCGCCCCGGACGACCAGACGTTCGCAATCCACCAGCGACGGCGGGCCGAAGGGAAAGCGCGCTTCCAGGTCGTCAATCAGCCGATAGAAGCGCGGATCCAGGCATACCACGGGCGGCGCCGATAGGCGCCGCGCCGGATTGGGAATCACCTGAAACCCTTCGGTCAACAGATAGGCATCCGAGCGCACGGCCAACAGGTCGTCGGTGGTCTTGACCGGCGCGAAGCGCGTGCGCGGCACCCGCAGCGCGCCGGCCCCCTCGAACAGCTCGATCGCCGCGCCCATGGCCGTCTCCAACTGATAGACCGGCGGAGAGTTCGGGTCGCGCGGGTCTATCGGCTTGCGGTTGCGGATCATCGGCAGGCCCAGGATGCCCCCGCGCGCCTGAAGCAACGCGTGCAACGCCGGCAGGTTCAGCCACAGGTTGTTGGTGTTGAAATAGCGATGTCGGCCGATATCCTGGAAGGCCGGCATGTCCTCGGCCGGGCATTGGGCCGATTCGCGCAGGATCAGCCGGCCGTCGCGGCGTCGGGCCAGATGGCCGCCTTTGCGGTCGGCCTCGGTGCGGTCGGCCACCTCCATCAGGAAGGGAAGGCGCTGGACGACGAAATAGCCCAGGATGGCCGGCTCCAGCACCGCGCCCAGGTTGTCGGCGTTGGACACGAACGCGTATCGGTAGCCGCGCGCCAGCAACGCGTCGAGCATGCCGCTGGTCAGCAGCGCGGTGTAGATGTCGCCGTGGCCGGGCGGACACCATTCCAGGTCCGGGTCGGCCGGCCAGCGGGCGGGCGTCAGGTCGGCCTGGAACACCTTCGGCACCTTGTGCTGGAGGAAGTCCAGCGGGATGCCGAAGCGCGCCAGTTCCCCATAGCGGGCCAGGACGGCCAGCGAATCCTCGCGGGTGGTGAAGCTGTTCATCAGCACCAACGGCGCGCCGCTGAGCAGCGCCTGCCGGGCGATGATGTCCAGGAAGGTCAGACCGTTCTTCGCCACCAGCAGCGATTTGGCCCGCTCCAGCCCCATGCCGGTGCCCAAGCCGCCGTTCAACTTCAGCAGAATCGTGTGCGGCAGAGCGGCCCGGCCCGCCTCGGCCAGGTCCGCGGCGAGCTGCTCCGCGTCGGGCAATGATTCCACGGGCAGGATGTCCGCCTCGGGGAGAAGCCCGGTGCGGCCCTCGGCGAGCTGGTTGTAATAGTGCTCAAAGGTGCGGATGACGATCTCGGGCAGGTTTTCGGCCCGCATTCGTTCGGCAAACGGCGTGAAGTCGGCGTTGACTTGGGTCATGTTTTGTCCTCAGGAGGCAACCAAGGAGGGCTTGCGCCCGTTCCAGCCGGCGGCCTGCTCGTAGGCATACGCAACGCGCAACAGGGTTCCTTCCTGAAATGCGCCGGCCATCAGTTGCAGGCCGATCGGCAATCCGTCGCGGTCGAAGCCGCACGGCACCGAGATGCCGCACAAGCCGGCCAGGTTGAGCGAGAGGGTGAAGATGTCGGCCAGGTACATGCTCAGCGGGTCGTTGATCTTCTCCCCGATGCGGAAGGCCGTCGTCGGCGAGGTGGGGCACGCGATCACATCCACCTGGCGCAACGCGCTCTCGAAGTCCTGCTTGATGAGCGTGCGCACCTGCTGCGCCTTGAGATAGTAGGCGTCGTAGTAGCCGGCGCTCAGGGCGTAAGTGCCCAACATGATCCGCCGTTTGACCTCCGGGCCGAAGCCCTGGCCGCGGGTCTTGCCGTAGCCGTCCCACAGCGTCGCGCCGGGCACCGATAGGCCGTAGCGGATGCCGTCGTAGCGGGCCAGGTTGGCCGACGCCTCGGCCGGCGCGATCAGGTAATAGACCGGCAGCGCCAGGTCGGTGTGCGGCAGGCTGATCTCGTGCACTTCGGCGCCCAGGTCGGCCAACACACCGATAGCCTTCCGCACGGCCGCTTCGACTTCCGGCTGGATGCCCCCGATGAAATACTCCTTCGGCACGCCGACGCGCAGGCCGCCGACCCCTGCCCCCTGACCTCGGACCTCTGCCAGATAGTCCGGCACCGGCAGATCCACGCTGGTGCTATCGCGCGGATCGTGGCCGGCGATGGCTCCCAGCAGCAGCGCGGCGTCGGTCACGTCTTTGGTCAGCACGCCGATCTGATCGAGCGATGAGCCATAGGCGATCAGCCCGTAGCGGCTCACCCGGCCGTAGGTGGGCTTGAGGCCGACGATGCCGCACAGCGCGGCGGGCTGGCGAACGCTGCCGCCCGTGTCGGTGCCGAGCGCGGCCAGACATTCGTCCGCGGCGACTGCGGCCGCGCTGCCGCCGCTCGATCCGCCCGGCACGCGATCGAGGTTCCAGGGGTTGTGGGTGGTGAAATAGGCCGAGTTCTCGGTGCTGGAGCCCATGGCGAACTCGTCGGTGTTGGTCTTGCCCAGGATCACCGCGCCGGCCTCGATCAATTTTGCGACCGCGGTCGCATCGAAGGGCGGGACGTAGTTCTCCAGGATCTTGGAGCCGCAGGTGGTGCGCACGCCCTCGACCGAGATCACATCCTTGATGGCCAGGGGGATGCCGAGCAGCGGCGATAGCCGGTCGAGGTCGCCCGCGGCCCGCGCTTCGGCCAGGCGGCGGTCGGCGGCCGCGGCCTGTTCGAGCGCTAGTTCGGGCGTCAGGGTGAGATACGCCTTGACATCGTTGTCCACGGCGAAGATGCGGTTGAGCACGGCGTCGGTCAGCTCGACAGACGAAATCTCGCCCGCCCGCAGCATTTCGGCCGCGGCATGAATGCTGGAAGCTGGGGGTTGGGAACTGGGGGCTGGGGACTGGTGGCCGGAAGCTGTGGACTGGCGGCTGGAAGCAGGGGACTGGTGGCCGGAAGCTGGGGACTGGAAGCTGGTGGCTGGAAGTTGGTTGTCAGCTTCCAGCTTCCAGTTTCCGGTTTCCAATATTGCCGTCACCCGAAAGCAGCCATCCTCCACATCGGGCGCGTTCGCCAGCACATCTTCGATCGGCAGCGACGGCTGCACCACGTCGTCGCGCATGACGTTGCGCAGCGGCAACACCGTCGCCGTCGGCGGGATGGCCGAGGTGTCCACGCGTTGCAGGATCGCCGCGTAGTCCAGGATGGCGGAAAGCTGCTCGCGGTACAGGGCCTTTTCTTCTGCGGTCAGCTCCAGCCGCGCCAGCTCGGCAATGTGTTCGACTTGTTCCAGGGTCAAGGGCATGTTGTGCTCCCGATCGGTTCACGTATTGTGCCTGGCGCGGCCGAATGTGCCGGACGCGCCGATGGTCAGCTACTTGCTCCAGGCCGGCTGCGTGTTATCGGCCGTTCCCTGCGTCAGGCGGATCGGCTCGTCGCCGGCCGCCGGGACCGCGTAGATCTCCCAGTGGCCCGTCGCGTTGCCCGCGAAGGCCAGCCAGCGGCCATCGGCCGACCAGGCCGGATAGCGCGCATCGGCCCGGCCGGTGACAAGCGGCCGATAGCCCGAGCCGTCGGCGTTCATCACCATGATCTGCCAGCGGCCCTCGCGTAAGGCGCTGAACGCGAGCGCCTTGCCGTCGGCCGACCACGCCGGCGATTCCGCGTGGGAGAAGATGCGCCGCGGGTGGGTGCCGTCCGCGTTCATCAGGTAAAGGTTGATGGACGCATGCACGGGCGCATCCACATCCAGGTCGGAGTCGAAGGCGATCAGCCGGCCGTCGGGCGACCACTTGGGCGCCTCGTGATTGCCCTGCCAGGGGGTCAACCGCACCTCGCGGACGGCGACCGTCCCGGTGATCGTGGAGGCGAGCTCGCTGACGTAGATGTCCGATTGGCCGTTGCGATCCGATTGGTACGCCAGCCGGGTGCCGTCGGGCGACCAGGCCGGCGCCCACTCTTCGGACGGCCGATGGGTGATGCGGCTCAGGGCGCCGTCGGCCAGGCGTAACACGTAGATCTCCGCGTTGCCGTCGCGGCGCGAGGCAAAGGCGATCTGCGCGGCGTCGGGCGACCAGGCCGGATAGAGGTCGTCTGCTTCGTGATCGGTGAGGCGTCGGGCCGCGCCGGGTTGATCGGCGGGCATGACGTAGATCTCCCAGTTGCCATCGCGGTTCGAGGCGAACGCCAGCCGGCCCGATAGATTGACGACTACGGGCGTCGTGTGCGTTGGCGCGGCCGACGTCGGGGCCACGATCGTTGCGTCGGCCGGCCGCACCGGTCGGGCCAGGGGTTGTGGCCGGCGCACCAGATAAAAGAAGTCGAGCTGGAACGGCCGCAGGAACAGACCGTCGAAGCCGCGCATGTCGTCGCGCAGCTTTTTGCCCTCGACGACGGGTGCTTCGCCGGCCTTGCCGGGCTTCACGGTATAGGTGATGAACGCGACATGAAACTCGTCCACGTCCAGTTGCATGGCGTAGATCGCGCCCGCCTGTTGCAGCGCGCGTGCCAGCGTATAGGCTGAAAGGGGCTTCCCTGCCACGTAGATCAACCGGCCATCGGCCGTGATGCCCAGGCCCGAACGATATAGATACACTTCATTGGCCACCGAAAGCCCCCACAGGGTCAGCTTGCCGGTCTCGGCCGTGATCCTGCCGTTTTCGATCAGCGGCGGGCAGTTTTGACGATACGAGATCATATCGGCCGTCTGCTTCAGGTCGGCGCCCCAGGTGCCCATGCGCAGAGAGCCATCCTCGTAGACCGCCAGCGTGGCGATCCCGTCGCGCGGGGGCAAATATACCTTGCGGTCCACCATCATGCCGAATTTGCCGTGCATGGCCGCGAAGCCGCCGTTGAACGCGGCGACCAGCGCGGGCCAATCTTCGCGCGGGATCACGCCGGTGCCGATCAGGCCGGTCGTCGGCTGCGGCTCGATTGTGCCCGGCACCATCTTGATCTGAAGCAGGGCCGGATCGAGCTCGATGATCTCGGCCTCGGCGTAGGGACGCTGCGGATCGGGCCGCACCTTGCCCAGATGGCGAATCCCGTCGGCCAGGCGCACGCCGGCCGGGGTGGGCGATGGCGCGGCCGTGCTGGTGGCGGTAGGAGCGGGCCGGGCAGTGGGAGATGCGGCCGCCGCGGCCGTCATCGTCGGCGCGATGGCGCGATCGGTCGCCGCAATCGGCGCTGCGGTCGCCGTTGGAGGCGTGGCCGGTGGGAGCGCTTCGGTCGGAGTCGGCGTGGCTTCATCGGCCCCAAGGCGCGTCTCGGCGATGGGCGCATCGGCCGGCGGCCGGCCCGCGATCCGATACGCGAGCTGCTCGATCCGATCCATCAGCGTGAAAAAGACGTTTTCCAGGAAGGCGATCTTCTCCGGGCCGACGAACGGCAGCTCGCGCACGCGGCTCACCAGGTTCGGCAACCAGGCCTGTTCTCCGTGCACGGCCGGGGTGTAAACCAGGCCGCCATCGGCCGGCTCGATCGTGGCGGCGGCCAGGTCCACGAGCATTTCCTCCGCGCGGCCGGCCGCGCGCGCCTTCACAACCAACCGCGGGGCATCGGCCGCGTCGCGCCAGCTCAGGGCCACTTCTTCCGGCGGCCGCGCGAACACGAAGACCTGGCGACGCGACAGGTCGGCCAGGGGGATGCCGGTCACGCTCTGATAGCGGTCGCCGACGCGCGTGGCATAGGCGAGCCAACCGCCGGCGGCCGTAGGCATCTGTTCGTCGCCGGCCGGGGTATCGGTGAGGCGGAGGACGGATGCGCGTCCCGTCGGCCGGCCGGTCGGCTCGAAGTCTATGTCGGCCGCAAAGATATCGGCATAGCCCTCGGCCCCGGCCGCAGCGAAGAAGATGCGATAGGTGGCCGGCGTCCGCCATGTCGGTTCGGCGCCGGCCCACGCCGGCCGGCCGAGGAGGACGAAGCCGGCTTCGCGAATGGCCGTCGCGGCGCGGACATCGGCCTCGGCCGGCACGTCCATCAGGCCGGTCCACGGTCGTGCCGCGCGCGGGGCCGCGCATCCGGCCCAAAGGACCAATGCAAAAATCGAGACGACGGCGACTTTTGTGTAGGGCGAACTTAAGTTCGCCCTACATATTCGCGACGAGTAAGGCGAACTTAAGTTCGCCCTACATGTTCGCGGTGAGGTCGGCGTATTGCCGGCGGTTGCCGGCCCGGATAGGATATTCATCGTCGCACGGTCGGCCATCGAAGAACTATCGCCATTATAGCATCAGGGGGCCGCTCTGCCAATTGGCAGCCATGCCAAACGTGGTATAATCCGCCTCAGTACCGATCCTTGCGGAGGTCTGGATGGCTCGTTTGTGTGGTCGCATCGTTGCGGCATCGGCGTTCGGCCTGGTGATCGCCGCGCTCCTTCTGGCCGGATGCGTGCTGTGGCAGCCCTCTCGACCGGCCGATCCGTTGGCCGAGTATCGGCCATCCCTGCGGCCCGATCTGGTGATCGAACCGGCTCTGCTTGCCGCGATGCCGCGCTACAGCATTACGGTCACGATCGACCCGCAATCCAACGCTTATACCGGCACGCAGGAGGTCATTATTCCCGTCACGGGCACGACCGCCTGGAATGATCTGTACTTTCGCCTCTATCCCAACCTGCCGCAATTCGGCGGCGGCCTGGAGGTGCGGGGCGCGCGCGTGAACGACCTGGTGGTCAACTACGGCTATGATGCGGACGGCACTGCGGTATATCTGGTGTTGCCCAGGCCGCTTCTCCCCGGCCAGGAAGTGCATGTCTGGATGGGCTTTGTCGGCAAGACACAGCAGCGCAAGCCGGGCACCTACACGATCTTCGGCGCTAATGAGGAGATCCTCAGCCTCACCGATTTCTACCCGATCCTGGCCGGCCGGCGGGACAATGCCTGGGCGTTGGATGTCGCCAGTCCGTTGGGCGATGTGGGCTTTCACGCGGCGGCCCTCTATCGGGTCAATGCCACGATCCCGGCCGACCAGATCGTGGCCGCCACGGGGATCACCGTCACCGAGGCGGTGCGCGACGGGTGGGCCACCCGGCGGTACGTGCATGGCCCGGCGCGGGAGTTCACTTTCGTGATGAGCCGGCGGTTCCAATGGCTGGAACAGGATGCGTACGGCGCGGCCGTGCGTTCCTATTTCTTGCCCGAGGATGCCGAGGCCGGCCGTCTGGCGCTGCATTACGCTGTTGCCGCGCTGCAGATCTACAGCGATCAGTTTGGGCCGTATCCCTACCGGACCATGGCGGTCGTCGAGGCGCCCCTGACGTTTCGCGGCATGGAGTTCCCCGGCCTGAGCCTGATCGGCAACCAGACCTACAACAAGTACCGCCAGGACCTGGAGAACCTGGTCGTGCACGAAGTGGCGCATCAGTGGTGGTACAACCAGGTGGGCAGCGATCAGACGCTCAATCCGTGGTTGGACGAGGGGCTGGCCGAGTGGACGATGTACGCGTACTATCTGGCCCGCTACGGCTACTTTGCGGCCGAACGGCTGCGCGAACAGCGCTGGCAGGCGCCGGTGCGCTATGCGGTGCAGAGCAACACCGACCGGCCCATCGGCCTGCCGGTGAAGGCCTACGGCCGCGAGGATTACGAGCGGACGGTTTACGCTAAAGGCGCGCTCTTCTTCGCCACCCTGCGAGACGAGATCGGCGCGGAGGCGTTCCAGAGGCTCCTGCGGGAGTATCTGGCGCGCTATCGCTGGCGCATCGCCACGCCGCAGGACTTCCAGGCGCTCGCCGGGGAGGTGGCGGGCCGGGATCTGAGCAAGATGTTCGCGTGGTGGCTGGGCCAGTAGGGCGAACTTTAGTTCGCCCAGCTTTGTAAAGCGAACTTCAGTTCGCCCAGTCTTGTAAGGCGAACTTAAGTTCGCCTTACAAGTCGGACGAACTTAAGTTCGTCCTACCGTTCGTCCTATGGGCATGAAGAAACGCACCGCATTGTTGATGGTGCCCGGCAGATCGGTCCAAAAGCTCTTCTTGGACACCTTCTCCCAGACCCGCTTCGGCCGATACAGATAGAACCG
>DAOTZV010000228.1:0-24049 GCA_034434235.1 Anaerolineae bacterium | reverse complement strand
CCCGGCCGCGCGCTCACGGGAAGCAGAAGACCACCCGCTGCCCCGACCGATCGGTGTGCGCGTGGTAGGTCTCGCCGCGGGCCTCCAGCAGGACCTGATAGCCCGGCGTGATCACCTGCGCGTAGGCCATCCCCGGCTCGGGACAGCCCAGGCTGGCGTCGGGCCAATCCACCGGCTCCCACGCGGCCACGGCGATCTGTTCGGCCGGGATGCCCAACTGGTCGGCCAGCGCCCGCACGGCCGCCATCACCGGGCCGGGATATGGCCCCGGGGTGGCCGCGGGCCGCGCCAGCCGGCTCGTGGCTTCGTCGAACCAGCCCTGCACCGGAGCCAGCGCCTGGCCGACCTCTGCGGACAGCTTCCCCTCGTAGAACACGGCCGTCTTCACCTGCTCCCCGTCTTGCACGGCGACAGTCCAGGCAAAGCCGTCCGGCGTCTGCGCACCTACTTCGCGGTCCAGGAACGGCCGCATGCCCCCGGCCGCCCGAACCACCTGGCCGGGTTCCGCCTTCCAGCGAACGTGGCCGCGAGCGCGGCGATCCAGGAAGTAGAGCGTGCCGTCCGACAGCGCCATCAGCTCCTGATCCACCCCCGCGCTGCCGCCGGTGCGGCGGACGCGCAGCAAGACCCGCGCGGGCAATCCTTTCATCGCTTCCCCCTTCGTCACCAGAAGATACGGCCGGCCCGATGGCGCGATCTGCACCGTGCCGCGCAGGCGCAACAGGGTCTCGGTGGATTTGCGGTCTTGCGGGGGCAGGGGCGGGAGGTCGCCGCGGGCTTCAGGCCCCGCGAACACGATGTAGATGCCGCCGGTCGCATCGGCCACCGCCACGTCGCTCATCGTCCGCGGCGGCCCGCCTTCCACCTCCCCCAGCAGGTCCCAGCCCCGGAAATAGGCGACGACGGTCACCTCGCGGCCCGCGTACGCCTTCGGGTTGGCCAGGATCTCGCCGATGGTGACGGCTTCCCCGGCAGGGGGCGGGGTCGGCGATGGCGTTGGGGGTGCAGCGGAGGGCGATGCGGAAGGCACAGGAGTCGGCGATGCGGGCGGCGCAACGGACGGCGATGCAGGGGGCATAACCGGCACCGGGGCACAGGCGCTCAGCGATAACAGCGCCATGACCATCAACAAGGCTCCGAATCTCATCGTTTCCTCCTTAAAAATGGTAATCTGGACGGTCCACTCGCCTGTGGCCATGAGAAGCCTTGAGACGGAAGCAGCGTTGCCGGAGTTGTCCATGCCCCCATTATAGCAGATGGAGCGTCAATCGGATAGACCCATCGTGTTGGCCTTCTGTTATGATGGAGGACGCCGTTTTTGGCTTGCCGGGGGTCTGCGCCCTGTGGGCGGCATCAAGCTATAGAGGTCACGCACAAAGCTGTAAGAATCCTCCCCTCTTCCCGCCTCTTTCCTCATAGAAGGCCGGCCGGATGGCCACCGGCCGGCTCCCATCCGCCGGGTCGAGCGTTCTGATCAGGCGGCTCCGGCCAATGGATAGGCCGGGGGCCGCGGGGCCCCAACGCCCGGTTCTCCGATCTCACCGAAAGGAGGCCGAGCCATGAAGGAACGCTTGCTCATCGTGCTGGCGACGGCAGCGCTGATCATCGCCGCGCTGCGACCGGCCCTGCCGTCCGCACCGATCCGCATGCCCGTTGCCCCGGTTGTGCCCTACGGCGACTGCCAGGACAACGGCCAGTGCGGCCCTTGACGCCGTGTCCGGTCGGGATGAGATGAGCCGGCGCTCATCCCGGCCGCAGCGCATCGGCAATGCGCTGCGCCATCTTGTCGCGACTTTGCCGCACCCAGGCCGGCGGCGCCGGCACGGCGGCCAATAAAGCATCTGCTCGTGCCAGGCGGTCGCGTGCGGCGGCCGCCTGGCCGGCTTCGAGCAGCACCTCGGCCAGGTTGATCAGCGAGCTGGCCGCCATGGCCCGATCGTTGTTCATCAGGTGGAGCTCGATGGCTTCCTCATACGCGGTCGCGGCCTCGCGCAGACGGCCCAACGCCTCCAGGAAAACCCCTTCGTTGTTGAGCGTGCGCGCCAGCCAGGGCCGGT
The DNA here is from genome assembly GCA_034434235.1 of Anaerolineae bacterium. GTDB lineage: Bacteria > Chloroflexota > Anaerolineae > CG2-30-64-16 > CG2-30-64-16 > CAKZKT01. The sequence goes on along the minus strand of DAOTZV010000228.1, from coordinate 21,992 downwards.
CGGCCACGCGGCGGAAGAGCGGCTCGACTTCACGATGGAGCGCCAGCGCCTGTTCCGTTCGGCCCTTGTGGTGCAAGACGATGCCCAGCGAGATCTGGCTGCGCGCCGCGTTGATCTCGTCGCCCACCTCGCGATGAAGCGCGGCCGCGCGGCGGAAACAATCCTCCGCCTCATCCAGGCGTCTCAGGTGGCGATAGACCAGGCCCTGGTTATGGATGGCCCTGGCCAGGCCGCTCCGATCGCCCAGCGCCTCGTACAGTCCGGCCGCCGACGCATGATGTCGCAGCGCCAGCTCCCATTGCCCGCCCTGCTGACACACCAGGCCCCGATGGTTCAGCATGGTCGCCAGCTCGGCCTGATCGCCGATCTGGGCGAAGATCGCGGCCGCCTCCTGGCTGCAGCGCTCCGCGGCGGCGTAGTCGTCCAGCGCGCGATGTTGCAGGCTGAGGTGGTGCAACACCCGGCCGGTGCCGGGCCGGTCGCCCAGCCGGCGGTAGATCGCCAGCGCCTGTTCCTGATAGCGAATGCCGCTCTCGGCATCGCCCAGCGTGCGCGCCAGCTCGCCCAGTTGATCGAGGAGCCGCGCTTCGAGATCGGGGCGATCCAGCCGCCGACAGATGGCCAACGCCTCCTGGAGCACCTGTCGCCAGGCGAGCCAGTGTCCCTGCCGATCCACCAGCTCCCACAGCGCGGCGACGAGCTCCACGCCGACGCCCCGTGCCTGCGGCTCCAGCAGCGCCTGGCTGACGGCCCTCGTCAGGTTGGGGAACTCCTCTGCCAGTGCCTGCGCGTCGCGGTCCTGTTGGCGGACGAAGCCCAACCAGCCGACCGCATTCTGGGCGATCTTCTGCCGGAAACGCTCCAGGTACGGGGAAGGCGCCTGCTGTGCGTCGGTTATGCCGCAATCTCCCGTTGCCCCTGCCATTTGATGACCTCTTTGAGCAGAAACGACTCGGTCAACCGGTGGATGCTGTAGCGCCGCGCGTGCAGGTCGCCGCTCACGTTGATCAGCGACAGCCGGGCCAGATAGGCCAGCGCCTCCACCAGGGCATCCTCCTCCAGCTCGCTGACCCGACGAATGGCCGCCAGGTCGGCGCCGGTTTGCGCGAACAGCGGCATCAGCAACAGCACGTCTTGGGCGACGGCGGGCAAGCGGTGCCACGCGTTCCAGTAGATGAAGTTGTAGAGCTCCTCGGTCCGTCGGCCCCGCGCTTCGCGCAGGTTCTCCAGGACCTGGCCGAGCGGCAGGATCTGGAGCAGGCCGGCCACCAGGCGCAGCGCCAGCGGATTGCCGCCGACGGTCGCGTAGATGGGGCGCAGGTCGTCGTCGTTCGCCTGGGCCACATGCGGCAGGCCGTGCAGCCACGCTTCGTGGCGCACCAAGGCGAGCGCATCGCCTTCGCTCAGCTCGGGCACGCGGAAGTGATAGACCCCCGGCTGTTCGGCGAAGCTCTCGCGCGAGGTGAGCAGGAACTTGCTCGGTCCGGCCAGGCGACCGAGGAGCGGCAAGAGGTTCTCGACATCGGCCACCGTCTCCAGGTTATCCACCACGATCAGGTGGGGCGCCTGGCGCAGTCGGATCTCCAGCGCTGCCAATGCCCGCTCCGGCGCCAAAGGCGCGGTTTCGGCCGCATTCTCCAGCAGTTGGATCACCAACGCCTCGACCAGCGCATCGGCGGTCAACGCGGGTTCTTCGATCAGGCGGATCCCTTCGGTCGCCAGGAAGAAGCGTTGTTGCGCGCTGACCCAGCCGAAGTCGGTGAAGGTCGGATCGTTTTGGCTCAGCTCGCTCACCAGCCGATGCGCCAGCGCGGTCTTGCCGATTCCGCCCAGGCCCTCGATCGAGATCAGGTGGGGCCCTTCCGGCGCGACCAGCAGTTGCGTCAGCTCGCGCAGATGCGTCTCCACGCCGAACAGGCGGTCGTAGCTGGCCGGCGGCAGGCGCCGGCTCAGGAGCGCCTGCCGATCGGCCGCGGCCTGCTGTTCCATCTCGAAGAGCACGGCCGCCAGCCGGCCGATCGCCTGGCGCTGCAATTTGAAGACCATCGGTTCGGATACGTGTCTTTCGCGGGCCACCGCCGCGACCGCCTGGCCGTCCACGAAGCGCGCCCGTAGCAGCGCCGCATCGTCGGGATACTGGAGCGCCAGCCGGTTCAGGCCGGCCAGGAGCGTCTGGTTGACGGCGCGCCGCATGTCGCCGGCCATCAGCTCCCGACGCACCAGGATCAGATGCGCCAGGGGACTCCCTGCCTCCGCCTCCTTCGACCAGAGCTTCAGGGCGTCGTGGACGGCCGCCGTGAAGTCGGCCGGCGGTTCGATAAGGGGCATACGAGGCCCTCCTTGTGATGATTCCTGTTTCCAGACGCGCAGGGCCTATTATAGCACATCGGAAGCTGGAAGCTCGAAGCTGGAAGTATCCAGCATCCAGCATCCGGTTTCCAGCTTCCAGCTTCCAGTATGCTATACTGTCAAGGCACAACGACACAGGAGGCCCACATGACTACCCCCAAGCGACCGTACAACGGCGTCTATCGAGACGAGTATCTGAATCATGTCGCATTCCCGCTCGGCGGCATCGGCGCGGGGATGATCTGCCTGGAGGGGACGGCCGCGCTATCGCACGTTTCGCTGCGCGGCCATCCCGATGTGTTCCACGAGCCGATGATGTTCGCCGCCCTGTGCGTGAAGGGCCGGCCGAACGTGGCCCGCGTGTTGGAAGGGCCGGTGCCGGCATGGAAGATCTTCTTCCCGTGGGACGACCGGCACGCCGGCGCCGGCAACGGCGGCTCGGGCAAGACGTACGGCCTGCCGCGCTGCGCCCGCGCCGAATTCGAGGCGCGCTTCCCCTTCGGCATCGTCCGGCTGAGCGATCCCGGCCTTCCCGTGGAGATCGAGATCACCGGCTGGAGCCCCTTCATCCCGGGCAACGCCGACGATTCCAGCCTGCCGGTCGCCGGCCTCGAGTATCGCTTCGCCAACCCGACCGCCCAACCCGTGGAGGCGGTCTTTTCCTTCCACGCGCAGAACTTCGTGGCGCTGCGGCCCTGGGGGCCGGGCACGGGCGGATTGGCCGGCAGCGCGGTCCTGGCGACCGAGAACGGCTTCGTGCTGTGGAAGGCCCCCGGCGAAGGCCGGCCGTGGGATCAGGCCGCGTTCAGCGCGGTGGCGGACGACCCCGCCGTGCGCGTCAACTGCGCCTGGTTCCGCGGGGGCTGGTTCGACCCGCTCACCGTGTTGTGGAAGACGGTGCAGGCCGGCGCCGCGCCCCAGGCCGGGCCGATCGGCGAGGGGGAGCCCTCGTCCGGCGGCAGCCTCTACGTGCCCTTCGTCTTGGGGCCGGGAGAGGCGAAGACGATCACCGTGCGGCTGGCGTGGCACGTGCCGCAAACCGACCTGTGCTACGGCAAAGATCCCGCGGCCGACGACGCGTCGTGCGCCTGCGCCGGCGGCCGCCACGTGCCCTGGTACGCGGGCCGCTTCCCCGACATCGAGGCCGTCAACGCCTACTGGCGCCGCGAATACGGCCGGCTGCGCGGCGAGACGGCCGCCTTCACCGATTGCTTCTACGACACCGACCTGCCGCCGGAGGTGATCGAGGCGGTGGCCGCCAACCTGACGATCCTCAAGTCGCCGACGGTGTTGCGCCAGGCCGACGGTCGCTTGTGGGCCTGGGAGGGCTGCTTCGACCGCGCCGGCTGTTGCCCGGGCACCTGCACGCACGTCTGGAACTACGCGCAGGCGTTGCCGCACCTCTTCCCCCAGCTCGAACGCACCCTGCGCGAGACCGAGTTCGGGCCGAACCAGGACGAGCGCGGCCACCAGGTCTTTCGCGCCGGGCTTCCCATCCGGCCGATCGTGCACGATTTCCATGCCGCGGCCGACGGCCAACTGGGCGGCATCATGAAGGTCTACCGCGAGTGGCGCATCAGCGGCGACACGGCGTGGCTGCGTCGCCTCTGGCCGGCCGTGAAGCAGAGCCTTCATTATTGCATCGAGACGTGGGACCCCGACCACCGCGGGGCGCTCTTCGAGCCGCACCACAACACCTACGACATCGAGTTCTGGGGCCCCGACGGCATGTGCACCTCGTTCTACCTGGCCGCGCTCCAGGCCGCCGCGCTCATGGCCCGCGGCCTCGGCGACGACGCGACCCTCTACGAGGCGCTCCTGGCGAAGGGCCGCGCGTTCATGGAGCGCGAGCTGTGGGACGGCGAGTACTTCATCCAACGGGTGATGTGGCAGGGCCTCCGCGCGGCCGATCCGACCCAGGCGCAATCGTTCCACACCTACTACTCGCCGGAGGCGCTGGCCTTGTTGCAAAGCGAGGGGCCCAAGTACCAGTACGGCCGCGGTTGCCTGGCCGATGGGGTGTTGGGCGCGTGGCTGGCGGCCTGTTGCGGCGTGCCCGAGTTCCTCGACCCCGCGAAGGTGGCCGGCCACGTGCGGTCGGTGCATCGCTACAACTTCAAGCGCGACCTCTCGACCCATGTCAATCCGCAGCGGCCCACCTATGCCCTCGGCCGCGAGGCCGGGCTGGTGCTCTGCACCTGGCCCAAGGGGGGCGAACCCACCCTGCCGATGGTGTACAGCAACGAGGTGTGGACCGGCTTCGAGTATCAGGTGGCCTCGCACCTGATGATGTGCGGCTACGTGGCCGAGGGGCTGGAGATCGTGCGCGCGGCCCGCGACCGCTACGACGGCCGCGTGCGCAACCCGTTCGACGAGTACGAGTGCGGCCACTGGTATGCGCGCGCCATGTCGTCCTACGGCCTGCTCCAGGGCTTGACCGGCGTGCGCTACGATGCGGTGGAGAAGACCCTCTACATCCGGCCGTCGCTCGCCGGCGACTTCCGGGCGTTCTTCTGCACGGCCACCGGCTACGGCACGGTCGGCGTGCGCGCCGGCCGGCCGTTCGTGGAGGTGAAACGGGGGACGATCCCGTATGAGCGGATCGTGTACGAGCCGAAGGTTGCCTCTGAATGAATCCAGGTTGACTTGACAGCGCGGAACTTTGGCGCGATACTTACGATTGCTTACGGATCGTTGCTGTTTGTAAGTTCGCCCCTGCCGGCACAGGAGTCAAGGCCAATGGCCATCGAAGCCCCTTATCCTGAACTCGACGAACTGATGACCCTGATCGGCGAAGCCGGTCAGCGGCTGTGCGAGATCGAAGCCAGCGAAGGCGCGGCCGGCAACATCTCGGTGTACATGGGTTGGCCGATCGATCCCCGTCGGCGGTTTCCCCTGGCGGAAACCATCGAATTGCCGGTGGCCGTGCCGGCACTGGCCGGCGGCTCCTTTCTGGTGACCGGATCGGGCCGGCGGCTGCGCGAGATCATCCACGATCCGGCCGCCAACCTGGGCTTTGTGACCGTCGAGGCCGGCGGTCGCACCGGCCGGCTCTACACCTCGCCGCGACGCCTCTTCGCCCGCCTGACGAGCGAATTCAACTCGCATCTGGCGGTGCATGCGGATCAGGTGCAGCGGACCGGCACGAACTTCCACGCCATCATCCACGCCCAGCCGCCGCACCTGACCTACCTGAGCCACATCGGCCGCTACCGCGACGAGCGCTATCTCAACCGCCACCTGCTGCGCTGGCAGCCCGAGATGATCATCAACCTGCCGGAAGGGATCGGTTGCGTGCCGTTTCACCTGCCCGGCTCGGCCGAGCTGATGGCCGCCACGGTGGAGGCGCTGCGCGAGCACCGGGTGGTCCTCTGGTGCAAGCACGGCGTGATGGCCCGCTCCGATCAGTCGGTCAAGCGCGCGGCCGACCGCATCGAGTACGCGGAGACGGGCGCGCGCTACGAGTTCATGAACCTGACGAACGGCGAACAGGCCGAAGGGTTGACGGTCGAAGAGATCCGGGCGATCTGCGCGGCGTTCGGTGTACAACAACAGATCTTCTAATCTTTCATGGAGAGGGACGCGTGAGCGACAAACTGACCGAATACAGGCGCGGGACGGTGCCCGCGGATGCCGTGAACGAGCTCTGGCCGCTCTACGGGGCCGGGCTGGAGAACCTGGGCGTGGATCGCAAGCCGATCACCGCGCCGTTGCCGCAGTACGGGCCGGACGAGCTGCTGGTGCGCCACGATGCCTGCGGGCTCTGCTTCTCCGACACCAAGGTGATCCAGTTGGGCCAGAACCACCCGCGCATCTTCCGCGACATCAGCAAGGAGCCGGTGGTGCTGGGCCACGAGGTGGCGTTGACGGTGATCGGCGTGGGCGAGCATCTGCGCGACCGCTATCACGTGGGCGACCGCTTCATCGTCCAGGCGGAGATCTACTACAAGGGCGTCAACTGGGCCTACGGCTATATGTTGCAGGGCGGCCTGTCGCGCTACAACGTGCTCGACGAGCGCGTGCTCAACGGCGACGACGGGGTCTACCTGATCCCGGTCCGGCCGGAGACCGGCTACGCCGAGGCCGCGCTCACCGAACCGTGGGCGTGCGTCACCGCGGCCTACGGCTTGAAATACCGCACCGGCCTGAAGCCGGGGGGCACGACATGGATCATCGGCGCGGGAGGGGCCGGAGCCGGGGACGGCTATACGATCTCGGCCGGCTTCGACGCCGCATCTCATCCGGCGCGGCTGCTGTTGACGAACGTGCCCGCGGGGTTCGCGGCCTGGTTGCGCGGGCGCGCGGCCGGCCTGGGCGTGGATGTTCTTGACATAACCGATATGGCCGCGGCACCGGTCGAGAAGGTGGACGACATCGTGCTCCTGGGCGCAGATCCCGACGTGGTGGAAGCGCTCAGCCCGCGCCTGGCCCGCGATGGCGTCTTTGCTATCATCGCCGACCGACCGATGCCGCGCAAGGTGAGCCTGGACGCCGGCCGCATCCACTACGACAACTGGGCCTACGTGGGCGGCCCCGGTCCCGACATCGCCGCGGCCTATGCCGCGCGCCCCGTCCGCTCCGAGTTGAAGGCCGGCGGCAAGGCCTGGTTCATCGGCGCGGCCGGGCCCATGGGCCGGATGCACGTGCAGCGGGCCATCGAGATGGCGAACGGCCCGGCGATCATGCTCTGCACCGACGTCAGCGACATGCGCCTGAAGGACCTCCAGGATTCGTTCGCCGACGAGGCGCGGGCCAAAGGGATCGAGTTCATCTGTCTGAACCCGACCGACCAGGCGGCCTATGCGCGCGTCATGGCGCGCTTTGCGCCCGCGGCCGGGCCGGGGGGCGGCTTCGACGACATCGTCGTCCTGGTGCCGGTCTCCGCGCTGATCTCCGACGCGGCGACGTGGCTGGCCGCCGACGGCGTCCTGAACATCTTCGCGGGCGTGGCGCGCGGCACCATGGCGACCTTCGACGTGAGCGACGTGTATCTGCGCAACGTGCGCTACATCGGCCAGTCGGGCTCGCGCATAGACGACATGCGCCTGATGCTCTACCAGGCCGAAACGGGCGCCCTTTCGCCCAATCGTTCGGTCGCGGCGATCGGTTCCCTGGCCGCGGCGTGGGACGGCATCAAGGCGGTCAAGGAGCAGGCCTTCCCGGGCAAGATCGTCATCTACCCGAACATCAAGGACCTGCCGTTGACGCCGCTGGCCGAGCTGAAGGATCGGCTGCCGACCGTCTATGCCCGCTTGAAGGATGGCCGGGAGTGGACCAACGCGGCCGAGGCCGAGCTCTTCCGGCTCCTTCTGCCCTAGCGTGAAAATAGCCATCACGTGCCAGGCACTCTGCAAGATGCCTGGCACGTAAGCGTATACCCAACCCAACCGAGGCGTTATGACCAGCACACTCCACAACCGAATCGCCCTCGTCACCGGCGGCGGGCAGGGCCTGGGACAGGCGATCTGCCAGCGGCTGGCGGCCGAGGGGTGTCATGTCGTCGTCGCCGACATCAACGAGCAGGCGGCGCGGGAGACGGCCGACCAGATCGCCGCGACGACCGGCCGGCGCACGCTGGCGGTGAAGGCGGACGTGACCGACGAGGCGCAGGTGCAGGCGATGTTCGAGCGCACGTTGCAGGAGTTCGGCCGGCTCGACATCTGCGTGGCGAACGCGGGCATCTTGATCGCCGAGGAGATCACCGAGTTCCCGGCCGAGAAGTGGCGGGCGGTGATGAACGTCAATCTGTTCGGCTATTTCCTCACCGCCAAATACGCGGCACGCATCATGAAGGCCCAGCGCAGCGGCGTCATCATCCAGATCAATTCGAAGTCGGGCAAAAAGGGCAGCTACAAGAACTCGGCCTATGCGGCGAGCAAGTTCGGCGGCATCGGCCTGACGCAATCCATCGCGCTGGAGCTGGCCGAGTACGGCGTGCGCGTGAACGCGATCTGCCCGGGCAACATCCTGGAGGGCACGCTGTGGACGAAGGGCGAGACCGCCCTGCTCAAGCAGTACGCCCGCACCCAGGGCTTGACCGAAGAGCAGGTGCGCGAGAAGTACATCAGCCAGGTGCCGATGAAGCGGGCCTGCACCTATGAGGATGTCTGCAACGTGTTGGTCTTCCTGGCGTCCGATCAATCCAGCTACATGACGGGCCAGGCGATCAACGTGACGGGCGGACAGGAGATGCGGTAGCGCCCGCGCGCGAGGGACAGGTAGGGGCGCACGACCGTGCGTGGGGCGCACGGCGTGTGCCCCTACCGATCTTATACCCGCACGATCACCCCTTCGTTCGGCCCCAGCTCGAACGCCGAGAGGGTCGCCGGCCGCGGGCCGGTCATCTCGGTGGAGAGGATCACTTCCCCGCGTGGGGCCTCGGCCGAAAGGTCGAGGTGGCGGGCTTCCCCGGAGAAGTTGAGAGCGACAAGCAGTCGGCTATCGCCGTGGCGGCGCTCATAGGCGAAGACGTCGGCCGCGCCGGCATCCAGCGAGCGGTAGCTGCCGATCGTGAGGGCGGGCTCGCGCCGGCGCAGGGCCGTGAGCGCGCGGAAGAAGCTGAGCATCGAGGTCGGATCCTGCGACTGGACGGCCACGTTGCGCGTGGGGTAGTCGTCGGCCACGGGGAGCCAGGTGCGCACGCCGGCCGGCGCGAAGCCGGCGTTGGGCGACGCGTCCCACTGCATCGGCGTGCGTTCGGGGTCGCGGCCGACGATGTGGGCGATCTCCGGCTGGTTGAGCGCGGGCGGGTCCTGGATCATCTCCGGCGGGATGGGCACGTCGTGCATGCCGATCTCGTCGCCGTAGTAGCAGGTGGGCGTGCCGCGCAACGTCAACAAGAGCATGTTGGCCACGCGCGCCTGCTCGGCGCCCACGCGGGTCGCCAGGCGATGCTGATCGTGGTTGCCCAGCACCCAGTTGGGCCAGCCGTGGGCCGGCACCGAAGCCATGTAATCGTCCACCAGCCGGCGCACGGCCGCCGCGTTCCAGGCCACGTGGATCAGGTGGAAGTTGAACGGCAGGTGGCATTCCGGCGCGTCGGCCGCGCCGTAGTACTTCGCCAGCTCCTCGTTGGGCAGGTAGATCTCCCCCACCATCATCCGGTCATCGTATGCGTCCAGCACCTTGCGCATCTCGCGGATCAGGCCGTGCACCTCCGGCAGGTTGGCCGTGTAGATGTGCAACAGGCTATCGTGCGGGTTGATGCCGTTCCAGTTCGGGTTGGGCGGCTCGTCCCGGAAGAGGGGATCCTTCATCATCAGCCAGATGACGTCCACCCGGAAGCCGTCCACCCCGCGGTCGAGCCAGAAGCGCATGTTGTCGAGCATGGCCGCCAGGACGGCCGGGTTGCGGTAGTTCAGCTCGGGCTGTTGCTTGACGAACTGGTGCAGGTAATACTGGCCGGTGCGCTCGTCGTAGGTCCAGGCCGGGCCGCCGAAGTAGCTCAGCCAGTTGTTGGGCGGGCCGCCGTCGGGCGCGGGATCGCGCCAGATGTACCAGTCGCGCTTGGGGTTGTCGCGGCTCGAACGGCTTTCGATGAACCAGGGGTGCTCATCGGAGGTGTGATTGGGCACCAGGTCGAGGATCAGCTTCAGGCCCCGGCGATGCGTCTCGGCCAACAGGCGGTCGAAGTCGGCCAGGGTGCCGAAGAGGGGGTGGATGTTGCAGTAGTCGGCCACGTCGTAGCCGAAGTCGTGCATGGGCGAGGGATAGATCGGCGAGAGCCAGATCGCCTGCACGTTGAGACTCTGCACGTAGTCCAGCCGGGCTGCGATGCCCGGCAGGTCGCCCACGCCGTCGCCGTTGCTGTCCTGGAACGAGCGCGGGTAGATCTGATAGATGATGCCGGTTTGCCACCAGCGGTAAGCGGAATCCATCGTTGGCCTCCTTGGGTCAGATGTGGTTGACCATGCGCGGTTATTATACCCGGTAGATCACAATATGCCAGTACGTGCCCGGCACTTTCGGAAGTGCCAGGCACGTGGTGAACCGGGCTGGGCCTTGCCTCGGCGCCGATCCAGCCCCGTTCACGGGGCGCTGCTTGGTAGCCCGGCGATTGATCGCCGGGCGGCCCCGCCGGACGCACAGCGCGCCGGAAACGCGCTCGGTCCATTTGGAATTGCTGTACGGGACGTCTGGAAATTGACAGACGTCCCGGTTTGTGATATGCTTGTAATGTTATTGCCTCTCTTTTGCCAGCATCTCGCGATCAGTTCCAAGAATCGGTGTTTTTCTTGTGGACGGTTGCAGCAGTTCGCTAAGCTCGATTTGTGGAGGTGATGCTGTGAAAGTCGTCAGTATCCTCGCCGTCGTTCTGGTGTTGATCGCGCTGGCTGCGCTGGCCGGCCCCGGCCGGATGTCTGCTGCGCCGCAAGCGCAAACGCAGGGTTGTGTGCCGCTCCAAAGCCCCGACAATATCCCCCAGCCGGGGATCATTGACTTCGACGATCTCCCCAACGGCGCGGTCATCGGCGATAGCTACGCTGCCAGCCACGGCGTCCATTTCGAAGATGGCCGCACCACGAAGGCCATCATCTACGGCAACGAGCCCACCAAGGCTCACTCGTCACCCAATGTCGCCATCAACGACGCCGTCTCCCCGAACACCAGCGAAGGCGTGCCGATGGTCATCTGGTTCCACACGCCCAAGACCCATGTGGGCATGTGGATCGGCAACGGCGAAAACCAGTTTCCGTTCGCAACGCTGAACGGCTATGATGCAAAGGGCAACCTCATCTGCCAGGCGAGCTGGGGCGAGGTTCCCGAGCCGCACATTGCGTTCATCGGGTTCTGGGACCCGGACGGCCGCATTGCCACGGTGACGCTGGACTACGGCGAGACGACCCTCTCCGAGTCCATTGACGACTTGACCTTCGCGCCGTATCAGCCCGTCGCCACCCCGACCCCCACGGCGACGGCTACGGCTACGCCGACGTCCACGCTGATGCCGAGGGTGACGAACACGCCGACGGCGACGCCGACGCCGAGGGTGACGAACACGCCGACGTCCACGCTGATGCCGAGGGTGACGAACACGCCGACGCCGACGCCGAAGATGACGAACACGCCCACGTCCACGCCGACGCATACCTCCACGCCGAAGCCGACATCCACGCCCATGATCACGCCGACCCGCACGCCCACCTTGACGCCCACGCGCACCCCGACGCGCACCCCGACCAGGACGCCCACGCGCACCCCGACCCGCACGCCGACCCCCAGCATCAACCTGATCGCCGACAGGATCGAGGTGACGCAGGCGATCCAGGACCTGAACAACAGCGTGCGGCTGGTGCGCGACAAGCGCACGTTCGTGCGCTTCCACGTCCATTCGAACGGCGGCACGCACACCACCTACGCGCAGTTGCGCGTACAGCGCGGGAGCAACGTCACCTATCTCGGCCCGATCAACGGGACGCCGATCGGCTACATCGGCGTGCGCTCTTCGCCCGACCGGGGGAACCTCAACCACGCGTTCCTGTTCGAGCTGCCCGCCGGCTATCGGGAGGGCACGGTGACGATCACGGCCTACCTGAATCCCGATACGGCGTGGCGCAATCGCAACCCCGTCGAACAGACCTACGCCGACAACGACATCTCGACCACCGTCTCCTTCGAGGCGGTGCCGGCGGTGAACCTGGTGATCTACCGCTTCGGCTATCGCCTGTCGGGGACTGACTACTGGGCGCCGGCCTCGCACGCGAGCCAACTGGCCGATTGGCTGCGCCGGGCCTATCCGCTGCGCACCCTGAACACCTGGACGCGCACCGAGTGGTGGGGCAACGCCTCGCGCAACGCCGAAGGCAACCTGACCAACCCGACGTGTGGCCAGATCAACGATTTCCTGTTCAGCAAACGGGTGTGGGATTGGGTCTTCTTCTGGAACGGCATTCCCTTCGGCGCGCACTACTACGGCATGGTGAGCGACGGCGGCGGCTTCATGCGCGGCTGCGCGCCCGTGCCCGGCTGGACGGCCGCCGGCCCGACCGGCACCGGCTCCTGGGGCTGGGACTTCGACGGCTCCTACGGCGACTGGTACGGCGGCCACGAGCTGGCGCACTCCTACGGCCGCGGGCACGCCAACTTCTGCGGCGCGGTGGGCGGCGGGTTTTACCCCTATCCCAACGGCCGCATCAGCCCCGCGCTCACGGGCAACACGGCCATCTACGGCTTCGACATCGGCAATCGCGCCATCTACGGGCCGAACTGGAGCGACGTGATGACGTACTGCGCCAATCAGTGGGTCAGCGACTTCACCTATGAGGCGTTGATGTCGCGCTTCCAGACCGGCCCGACGACTGCCGCCGCGGCGCTGGATCTGCGAGCGGTGAATCAGACCGACCGCCTGCTGGTGGTCGGCAACATCTACACCCCCACGATGACGGTGACCCTCCAGCCGCTCTTCGTGATCCCGAACGCCGGCGATGTCGAGCCGCGCGAGCCGGGCGAGGAGTACGCGATCGTCCTGCGGGGCGCGGGCGGCGCCGAGCTGGCGCGCTATCCCTTCACGCCGAAAGAGGTGCACGGCGGCCCCGCGCCGGATCAGGAGCGCGACGAGGACTACCTGGCGATCAGCGAGCTGGTGCCCTACGTGGCCGGCACGACCCAGGTGGTGATCGAGGGGCCGGGCGGGGCGCTCAAGACGGTCAGCGCCGGCGCCAATCCGCCGAGCGTGACGGTCGTTTCGCCCAACGGCGGCGAGACGCTGGCCGGCCCCACCATCACGGTCTCCTGGACGGCGAGCGATCCCGACGGCGATCCGCTGAGCTTCAACGTGCAGTACAGCCCGGACAACGGCGCCACGTGGGAGACCGTCGCGCAGAATCTGACCGGCAACAGCGTAGAACTCGACGCGGGGAACATCGTCAGCGGCGCGCAGGGCCTGTTCCGCGTGTGGGTCAGCGACGGCATCCACACCGCCAGCGACACCTCGAACGGGACGTTCGTCGTGCCCAACCGCACGCCGACGGTGGAGATCCTCCAGCCGGCCGGGCCGCTCTCGGTGCCGATCAGTACGACGGTGAACCTGGAGGCGAGCGCCTACGATGTGGATACGGGCGCGCTGGACGGCGCGCAGGTGACGTGGACCTCGAATCTGGACGGCGCGCTGGGGACGGGCGCACAGCTCAGCGTGGCGAGCCTAAGCGTCGGCGTGCACACGATCACCGTGCGCGCGGATGACGGCCAGGGCGGGGTCGCCACCGACACCGTCCAGGTGACGGTGACCGCGGGCCAGCCGTTCACCGGCAACATCACCGACGTGTTCTTGCCGTTGATCCTGCGTTAAGCAGACAGAGCCGTCCACGAATGCGGCGCGAATGCACGAATGGCCTGGCCGCGATTCGTGCATTCGCGGTTGATTCGTGGACGGCAAATCCCCGCGCTTCCATACGACTTGGCAGAACGGTCACCCCCTGGTATAATATGCCCCGTCTCGTAACCTCGCTGATGGCCACGACCGGGCACGGGAACGGTCGTCAGCGTCCTCTTCAGGCGATAGGGTCCCGCGGTCCCTGCGACGATGCAGCTCCGGAGCCATCTCGCGTCGTGCCGTGACAGGGCGTGCCTGCGCGGCCTCACTCAACCGATCAGGAGGAGCATACCATGGTCACGCGTTCTTCTCTCTTCCGTCTGATGGCCTTGCTGGCCGTCATCTTGCTGGCGTTGAGCAGTTGTACGCCTCCGCCCGCACCCGCGCCGGCCGCGCCCGCGGCGGCAACTCAGGCGCCGGCCGCGCCCGCGGCCACCCAGGCGCCCGCGCCGGCCCCCAAGGCCGGCGCCAAGACCCTCACCGTGGCCCAGGATACCGACCCGGGCACGGCCGACGTGCAGTTGACGACCGAGGAGTACTTCCTGCCCCTCAACCTCTACGACCGCCTGGTGGAAGCCGTCACCACCGGGCCGCTCAAATCGGAGCTGCAGCCGGGCCTGGCCGAGAAGTGGGACGTCTCGGCCGATGGCCTGAAGTACACCTTCTACCTGCGCAAAGGCGTGAAGTTCCACAGCGGCGACGTGCTCACCGCCGACGACGTGATCTTCACCTTCGACCGCATGCTCGACCCCGCCACCAAGGCCCTGAACACCGACTTCCTCGACATGATCGCCGGCGCCAAAGAACGCATGGACGGCAAGGCGACCAGCGTCAGCGGCCTGAAGAAGATAGACGACTATACCGTCGAGATCACCCTGGCCGCGCCGTTCGCTCCGTTCCTGGCCAACCTGGCCACCCCGGCCGGCTCGATCTACTCCAAAGCGGCCACCACCAAGGCCGGCAAGGACTTCGGCACGAAGCCGGTCGGCACCGGGCCGTTCAAGCTGGATAGCTGGACCCCCGACAGCGAGCTGGTCCTCTCGGCCTTCGACGATTATTTCCGCGGCCGGCCCAAGTTCGACAAGCTGATCATGAAGATCGTGCCCGAGCCGCAGACCATGGCCCTGATGTTCAAGAAGGGCGATCTGGACGTCTTCGACCTGGACTTCGCCCGCTCGCAGATCCCGGAGTTCAAGAAGGATCCGCAGTGGAAGGATCGCATCGTCAGCGGCCCGCGCGTCGGCACCTACTACATGAGCATCAACCAGGCGATCAAGCCGTTCGACAACCCGAAGGTGCGCGAGGCGATCATGTACGCCATTGATCGCCAGACGCTGATCGACAAGCTCTACTACGGCACCGGCATCCCGGCCAAGGGGATCCTGGCGCCCGGTTTGGCCGGCTACAACCCCGATCTGCCCGGCTTCAAGTACGATCCCGAGAAGGCCAAAGCCTTGCTGAAGGAAGCCGGTTATCCCGATGGCTTCGAGATGACCCTCAACCAGACGACCGATTCGCCCACCACCCTGAAGATGAACGAGGCGGTGCAGGCGATGCTGGCGCAGGTGGGCATCAAGGCCGAGATCAAGCAGATGGA
The DNA here is from genome assembly GCA_034434235.1 of Anaerolineae bacterium. Classification (GTDB taxonomy): domain Bacteria; phylum Chloroflexota; class Anaerolineae; order CG2-30-64-16; family CG2-30-64-16; genus CAKZKT01. Next base: position 6,735 of record DAOTZV010000228.1, on the reverse strand, counting down.
CTCGGCGGCCTGGTCGGGCACGCGCAAGGAAGGCAAGCTGGGCAGCTACACCAGCAGCTGGTCGGCCGACTACAACGATCCCGACAACTTCATTTACACCTTCTTCGCGCCGCGTAACTCCGTCGCGCGGTCCTGGAACTACCAGAACAAGGCGGTGCAGGATCAGCTCGAGAAGGCCCGCACGATGACCGATATGGCCGCGCGCTACAAGCTGTATCAGGAGATCGAGTACACGATCGTGTACAAGGACTTCGCGTTCGTGCCCCTGTTCCACCTGGAGCACCTGTTCGTCGTGCATCCGAAGGTGAAGAACTTCAAGCCCTCGTGGAACGGCTGGAGCAACATGCCGTACTACGGGATCGAGATCGCGGACTGACGCCTCTCCGTGTCGCCGCGACGGGTGAAAGCGCCCACGCGCCGTCCACGTGCCAGGCACCCTTCCAGGTGCCTGGCGCGTGGACGACGATTCTTCAGGCCAGTACGATGCTCAAATACGTCTTCAACCGCATCCTGCAATTCATCCCGGTCATCATCGGCACGACCTTCCTCACCTTCGTGTTGCTCCAGGTTGTGCCGGGCGATCCGATTGCGCTGATGATGAAGGAGCACATCTCGCCCGACGTGGTCGAGCGCGTGCGCCAGGAGATGCACCTCGACGATCCGTGGCTTCAGCGCTACGTGCGTTACATGTGGGATGTCGCGCACGGCGACTTCGGCGAATCGTACAAGACGCGACGCCAGGTGGCCGACATGCTGGCGACCGCGTTCCCGGCCACGCTGGCGCTCACCGCGGCGTCGTTGCTGGTGGCGTGGGGAGTGGGCATCCCGGCCGGCATCATCGCCGCCACCCGGCCCTACACGCCGGCCGATCACACGCTCACCACTTTCGCGCTGCTCGGCGTCTCGATCCCGATCTTCTGGCTCGGCCTGATCTTCCAGCTCGTGTTCGGCTACAAGCTCAACCTGCTCCCCATCTCCGGCTTCAAAGGGGTCGAGTATCTGGTGATGCCGGCGATCTGCCTGGGCCTCGGCTCGGCGGCCGTGATCGCCCGCTTGACGCGTTCGAGCCTGCTGGAGGTGCTGAACGCCGACTACATCCGCACCGCGCGCGCCAAAGGGCTGCGCGATCGCATCGTCCTGTTGCGCCACGCGCTCAAGAACTCGCTCCTGCCGGTGGTGACGGTGATGGCGATCCAGGTGGCCGACCTGCTCTCGGGCGCGGTGATCACCGAGAGCGTGTTCGGCATCCCGGGCATCGGCCGGGTCTCGGTGGGCGCGATCCAGCGCCGCGATTTCCCGCTGCTGATGGGCTCGGTGATCTTGACCGTGGTGCTCGTGGTGGTCGGCAACCTGATCGCCGACCTCAGCTACGCTTATCTTGATCCGCGCATTCGCTATGAGTAATCCTCCCGCATCCCTGCCCGCGGGCACGATCCTGGAAGTTCCCGTCCGGCAGATCACCTTCGGCCAGGACGTGTGGCGCCGCTTTCGGCGCAACCGGCTGGCGGTGTTCGGCGCCGGGCTGGTGGGTTTGCTCGTGGTGGTGGCCCTGTTTGCGCCGTTGATCGCGCCCTATAGTCCCACCCTGGTGCAGTTGAACGCCCAGTTCGAGCCGCCCTCGGCCGCGCATCCCTTCGGCACCGACTTCTACGGCCGCGACATCCTCAGCCGGGTGATCTACGGCGCGCGCATCTCGCTGGTCATCGGCCTGGTGCCGACGCTGATGGCGATGCTCTTCGGCACGGCCATCGGCGTGTTGAGCGGCTTTCAGGGCGGCTGGGTGGACACGTTGCTGATGCGCCTGGGCGATGTGGTGATGGCGTTCCCGTCGCTGATCCTGGCGATGGTGGTCACCTACACGCTGGGCGCGTCTCTTTTCACCCTGTTCATCGCGCTGAGCGTGGTGGGCTGGGCCGGCGCGGCGCGCGTGGTGCGCTCGCAGACCCTCTCCCTCAAGCAGCGCGACTTCGTGACCGCGTCGCGGGCGGTGGGGGTGGGCCGGGCCGGCATCATGTTCCGCCACATCCTGCCCAATTGCCTGGCGCCGATCCTGATCCTCCTCACCCTGGGCATCCCCGGCGCGATCATGGCCGAGGCCGGGCTCAGCTTCCTGGGGGTCGGCGCGCAGCCGCCCACGCCGAGCTGGGGGCTGATGGTCAACGAGGGACAGGAGTATCTTTTCTCTGCGCCCTGGGCCTCGATCTTCCCCGGCCTGGCGATCCTGGTCACGGTGCTGGCGTTCAACTTCGTGGGGGACGGCCTGCGCGACGCTTTGGATCCGTTCTTGAAGGGGCGGATGTAAAGATGAACTCCAAAGCCGGGAGGAGATCTTCGACCGGGCCGCGGCGATTCGCTGCCGAGACCAAACCCTTTGATGAAGGAGCCCTGTACCACATGATCCTCTATCAACCGCAACACGACTGGGAGGATCCGAGCATCCTCCACCGCAACCGTGAACCGGCGCATGCGACATTGTTGCCCTACGCCGACGTCGCGGGCGCGCTGACGGGCGAACGCGGCGCGTCCCCCTACTTCAAGCTGCTCAACGGCCACTGGCAGTTCTGGTATGTGGTGACGCCGGCCGACGCGCCGGAAGGATTCGAGACGCCCGGCTTCGACCCGGCGGGCTGGGACAGGATTCCCGTTCCCAGCAACTGGCAGATGCTCGGCTATGGCGTGCCGAACTACACCAACGTCCGCTATCCGTATCCGGTCGATCCGCCGCGCGTGCCCCAGGACAACCCGTGCGGCCTCTATCGCCGCACCTTCGTCTTGCCCGAAGGGTGGGCCGGCCGCGAGATCTTCCTGGCGTTCGAGGGGGTCAACTCCGCGTTCTACGTCTGGGTCAACGGCCAGATGGTCGGCTATAGCCAGGCCGCGCACCTGCCCGCGGAATTCCGCGTCACTCCCTACGTCCATCCGGGCGAAAACCTGATCGCCGTCCAGGTCTTCCAGTGGTCCGACGGCGCGTATCTGGAAGACCAGGACATGTGGCGGCTCAACGGGATCTTCCGCGATGTCTATCTCTTCGCCACGCCGCCGGTCCACATGCGCGATGTGCGCGTGCGCACCGACCTGGACGAGATGTATACGGACGCGACCCTGAACATCTGGCTGGCGCTGCGCAATTACGCCGCGGCCCCCGCGGCGGGCTATCGGGTCTCGGCGCAACTGCTCGATGCGGCCGGCGCGGTCGTGCTGGCGCAGGAGATCGCCGCGCCGGCCGACCTGGAGGCGGGAGAAGAGGTGACGCTGGAGGCCACCTGCGCGGTGAAGGCGCCGGCCAAATGGTCGGCCGAAGAGCCCAATCTCTACACGTTGCTCCTCACGTTGACCGGCCCCGACGGCGGAGTGGCCGAGGTCGAGCGGATCAACGTCGGCTTCCGCAAGGTCGAGATCAAGAAAGGGGTCTTCTACTTCAACGGCGTGCCGATCAAGCTGCAAGGGGTCAACCGCCACGACACGCATCCCGATCTGGGCCATGCCGTTTCCCTGGAGTCCATGATCCAGGACGTGATCTCGATGAAGCGCCATAACATCAACGCGGTGCGCACGTCGCACTATCCCAACGACCCGCGCTGGCTCGACCTGTGCGATCGCTACGGCCTCTACGTGATAGATGAGGCCGACCTGGAGTGTCACGGCTTCGGCACGGTCGGCGCGCAGGATCAGCTCAGCGAGGATCCGGCCTGGGAAGCCGCGTACCTGGACCGCGCGGTGCGCATGGTGGAGCGCGACAAGAACCATCCGTGCGTGATCATGTGGTCGCTGGGCAACGAGTCGGGCTATGGCCGCAACCACGTGGCGATGGCCGATTGGATCCATCACGCCGACCCGACCCGGCCGGTGCACTACGAGGGCGCGACGGGGTGGGGCAATCGGAACGGCGCCAAGCCCTACGCCGGCGTGGTGGACGTCTTCAGCGTGATGTATCCGACCATCGAGCGGCTCATCAACGAGGGCCAACAGAGCGACAATCCGTTGCCCTTCTTCATGTGCGAGTACGCGCACGCGATGGGCAACGGCCCCGGCAACCTGAAGGAGTACTGGGATGTCATTCGGGCCTATCCCCGGCTGATGGGCGGCTGCGTGTGGGAGTGGGTGGATCATTCCGTCCGCCAGCGCACGGCCGATGGCCAGGAGTGGTGGGCCTACGGCGGCGACTTCGGCGACGAGCCGAACGACGGCAACTTCTGCGTGGACGGCCTGAACTGGCCCGATCGCACGCCCTATCCGGGGCTGATCGAGTACAAGAAGATCCTGGAACCGGTGCACGTCGAGGCGGTGGATCTCAAGGCGGGGGTCCTCAAGATCGCCAACCGCTACGCGTTTCGTTCGCTGCGCCACCTGGAGGCCGCGTGGCGCATCACGCAGGACGGCGAGGTGATCCAACAGGGCCGCATCCCGACGCTGGACGTGCCGCCGGGCGGGGAAGCGCCGCTCAACCTGTACTACCGGCTGCCGGCCGGCGCGCCGGGCGCCACGTATTGGCTGGAGCTGAGCTTCACCCTGGCCGAGGACATGCCGTGGGCCCCGCGCGGCTATCCGCTCGCCTGGGCGCAGTTCGAGCTGCCGGTGGCGGTCGCAGCGCCGCCGGTCATCAAGATCGCCGACATGCCCCGGTTGGCGGTCGAGACGGAGGAACGGGCGTTGACGGTGACGGGCGAGGATTTCCGGCTGAGCTTCGACACGTATTACGGCCTGCTCACCGCGTGGGAGTATCAGGGGATGGCGCTCCTCACGGCCGGGCCGCGGCTCAACGTCTGGCGCGCGCCGACCGATAACGATGTGCACATCGCCAGGGAATGGCGGAAGGCGGGCCTGGATCGCCTGGAGCCGCGGGTCGCGCGCGTGGCGCTGGTGCGCCGAGACGAGCGGGTCGTGCAGTTGGAGGTTGCGACCACGCTGGCGCCCAAGTTCCTGCGGCCGGCGTTCGATGTGACGTATCTCTACACGATCTACGGCTCGGGCGACGTGGTGATCCGCACCCATGTCGTGCCCATCGGCGCATTGCCGGTGCTGCCGCGGTTGGGCTTGCAGTTGCGCCTGCCGGGGCGGTTCGATCGTTTCGCGTGGTATGGCCGCGGGCCGCACGAGAACTACGTGGATCGCAAGGAGAGCGCGGCGGTCGGCGTGTACTCCGGCACGGTGCAGGAGCAGTACGTGCCGTATGTCTTCCCGCAGGAGAACGGCAACAAGTCGGATGTGCGTTGGGCGGCCGTAACCGACATCCGCGGCATGGGGCTAATGGCGGTGGCCATGCCGCTGCTGAACGTCAGCGTGCACCATTACACGCCGGAGGATTTCACCGCGGCGAACCACACCTTCGAGCTGGTGCGCCGCGATGAGACGATCTGGCATCTCGACCATGCGCAGTGCGGCCTGGGCAGCAATAGCTGCGGCCCTGGTCCGCTGCCGCAATACCTGCTCCAGCCGGAAGAGACGACCTTCAGCGTGCGGCTGAAGCCGTTTTCGGCCGACGCCGCCTCGCCGATGCGCCTGTATCGGACGGCCCTCGAAGCGGTGGCGTGATCGTCGTGCCGTGTCGGGCGCCCACGAGGCGCCCGACACGGCCGCGATGGTCCTTGCTCACCTCAACTGATCCCCGGCCACGGCCGGCATCGTCCGCAGGCCGGCTTTGGCCGGTCTGTCGCCAACCGCTCACCCCGGCGCCCGCCGCACCTCCTCCACCAGCCCTCGCTCCGGCTCGCGCTTTGCCTCCTCGCAGGCCTGGAGATACTCCGCCAACAGCGCCCCGGCCAGCCCGCCGAATGCGGCGGGGAGGGCCCGGACGAAGGGCAGGATGGCGCGCAACCCCTCGGCGAAGGCCTGCGCCGCCTCGCCGGGCCGACCCAGCCCGCGCAACACCGTCCCGTGCGCCCCCAGACTCCTGGCCAGGTCGGGCAGGAAGGCCTGGGGGTTCTGCAGGGCCAGTTGGCGGCGGATGTCCACCGCCTCCTGCGTTGCCGCCAGCGCCTCCTCCCGCCGACCCAACTCGGAGAGCCGGTTGCCCAGGTTGTTGAGGCTGGCCGCCAGGTTGGGGAGGACGGCCTGGGGGTTGGCGCGGGCCAGGTCGCGGTAGATCGCGACGGCCTCCTGTGCCGCCATCAGTGCCTCCTCCCGTCGGCCTAAGGCAGACAGAGCATTTCCGATATTGTTAAGAATGATGGCCAAATTAGCGAGATCATCTTTGTACAGATTCCGATAAATAAAATCGCTCCATTTGAAGGCGTCAAGAGCTTCTTCATACAACCCTTTGTCAAAAAGACGATTGCCTAACTCCCCAAGGCCTGCTGCGAGAAGAGGGAGAGGATTCTCCGGATCCGCCAGAGATAGCTGTTGAGATATCCTCATAACCCCCTCCATAACTATACTTATACCGGTGACACTAGTGGGTAATCCCCACAAATATGGCAATCGCATAATATCTTCTTCCTGCAGTTGATATAAATATCTGGACAATTCCCCTCTCACATCTGAGGGCAAACATTTTACCCATTCGCGCAAAGCATCCTCGATCAAGTCACCCAAACTAGGAAGGCGATCTTTAACTATGATTATTTGAACAACCTGGTTAACGACTGACCCATATCCCTGCATTTCTTCCGGCCCCGGCAGGGCCAGGGGGAGCAGGTCCGCCCGTTCCGCCAGCCGCCGCCGCAGGAGAAAATCGGCCAGGGGGTCGGGCGCGACCGGCGGGATGAGGCTCGCCGGGACGCGGCGGGGGAAGAGGAC
>DAOTZV010000227.1:0-2196 GCA_034434235.1 Anaerolineae bacterium | reverse complement strand
GCCAGGCTGCCGACCACCCAGGTGATGACGTTCCCCGCGACGGTCGGGACGGCGCCGCCCGGCGAACCGGCGCCGGCCGCCACGAACTGCCACCCGTTCCCCAGCGTCTCGGTCACGACCAGGTTGTTGGTGGGCGAGTTGCCGGTGTTGGTGATGTTGATCGTCCAGGTGTACACCTGGTTAAAGACAACCTGGCGGGTGAGCGGCGTCTGGGTCGCTGAGATGTTTGATGCCTGGACCGTGATCGTGTTCGAGCTGGCGGCCACATCGTTGAACGGGTTGCCGCAAGTGTCCTGGTAGCGCATATCGGCCGTGTTCGGGCCGAGCGCGCCCGGCGTGGCGCACAGCGCGGGATCGTTCTTGACGTTGAAGCGCAGCGTGTTGGTCGTCACCAGCGTGTCAATGACGCTGTACATCCAGGTGATCGTGCCCGTGGCCCCGAGCGCCGGCGAGTAGATCAGCGTCGTCGTGGGATCACTCCCCGCATCCAATCCGTTGTAGATCAGCCCGGCCGGCAGCGTGTAGGTCACCACCACGTTCTGGGCGCGCGCGCCGTTGTTGGCGAAATCGATGATGACCGGCCCGCCGCCGCACTGATCCAGCGTCGCGTCGGCCGCGGAGATGGTGAACGCCGGCTGCGTGGTGTACGTCACGCTGGCCGTCACCGGCGTCGCCAGGCAGATGTCGCTGGCCGAACAGCCGTAGGACGCCTCGCCGACGTTGGCGGTGCTCTTGTTGCAGGCGTTCGGCCCGACCGTGCCGGTGATGAGGTAAGTGGCCGCCGCGCCGGCCTCCAGGATCTTGCCGCCCGCTTCGTCCCACTTCAACACCGGCGGCGTCCCGCTCTGGCTCGATGTGATCGGACTGACCGCGGTGATGTTGAACTCCTCCGGCAGGCGATCCGTGAAGAAGAGATTGGTGGCGCGCTGCTGGCCGGTATTGGTGACGACTACCTGCCAGGTGAGGGTGTCGCCGACCCCCGCGAAGCTGCTGCCGCCGAACGGATCGCCCCGCGTGACGTTGCGCACCTGCTTGCTGACCGTCAGCGCCGGCTCGCTCGTCTTGAGCGTCTGCGCGGTCTCCTGCGTGGTCAACAGGTCCATGCACGCCTCGTATACGTGTACGGTCGAGGCCACGCTGTTCTGATCGGTCGAGGCGCACTGTGTTTGCACGTCGAAGGTGATGCGGATGATCTCGCCGGCCTTGCGCTCGGCCAGGATCGCGCGCAACGGGTCGCCGGCCGGCAGGTTATCCAGGGCCCACACCAGCGTCTCGGTATAGCCGTCAGTTGTGACGGCCGGCTGGAACGCGTTCGTGGTGGTGATGATCGTCCCCTCGGCGGTCGTCACGGTGATGCGCGCCGTGTTGGTGATGAAGTGCAGGTACCTGAGCGTATCGGTGATCCGATAGAGATACTCGGTGGCCGCGGCAGAAGCATTCTGCACCACCAGCTCCACCGGGCCGGTCTCGCACAGCGGCAGGGCCGCCACCTGCTGGTTGGCCGACAGCAGCGCCGGCCGCGAGCGCAGCAGCCGCACCTGCTCGGGGCCCTGGCTGGTGCAGGAATAGCCCTCGCAGCTCGCATCGGCCACCACCTCGGCGGTCATCCCGGAGCAGCCGACCACGTCCGCGTAGACGTTGATCTCCACCTGGCCGCCCACCGGCAGCCGCGGGATCAGCCAGCGCACGTCGTTGCCGTCCCCCACGCCGGTGGTGGTGACGACCCCCGTCGCGCCGCTGACGGTGGAATAGCTGAAGACCAGCCCCGCGCCCAGGGTGTTGGTGATCAGCGCGTTGACCGCGTCGCCGTCGCCGATGTTCGTCACGTAGATGCGCCATTGGGCATGGTTCTCGACGACCTCGTACTCGTCGGGCGTGACGAACAGCGAGAGCTGCGGCGCGGTCGGCGCGAAGCCGTTCGTGGCCGACTTACTGAAGGACGCGTCGCAGCGATCCTGGAAGCTGATGTCGCCGGTCAGCGCGCCGCTGCCGCCGCACGGCCGCAACACGTCCAGGTGGATTGCGCCGCTGCTCGTGATGGCCGTGCCCGCCGGCCACGTCCAGGTGATGCGGTTGCCGCTGGAGATGACGCTGGCCGGCGGGTTGGCCGCAAAGAAGCCGCTGTAGGACGTGACCGTGTAGATGTCGCGCGCGCCCAGGGTCAACGTCACGACCAGGTTATCGGTGAGCAGCGTG
>DAOTZV010000226.1:0-4802 GCA_034434235.1 Anaerolineae bacterium | reverse complement strand
GAGGTGGATGGCGCGTCGGGATGGCAGAAGTTCCGCATGCTTACATTGCCCATGATCATGCCGTTCGTCTATACGGCAATGGCCATCCGCTCGCTCGATCTGGCCCGCGTGTACGACGTGGTGCGGATCATGACCGACGGCGGGCCCGGCAATCGAACGGAGATGATCTGGACCTACGTCTATCGCCTCTCGTTCACGGGCCACAACTACGCGTTGGGCAGCGCCATGTCGTATGTGACGGTTATCATCAGCTTCCTGTTCACCTGGTACCTGTTTCGCAATGTGATCAGGAGCCGCTGGGAGGGACGCGAATGAACCTGGCATTGGGGCGACGACACACCTCTTTCGATCGCGCCGGCCGACGCCGCCGCTGGAGCGATACGGCGCGCGACATCGTGCTGTATATCATCATCCTGATCTTCTTCCTGCCGGTCCTCTGGGTCATCCTTACTTCGATCCGGCCCAACGTGGAGATCAACACCCGGCCGCCGGTCTGGATTCCTTCTTACCTCGATTTCGACTCCTACAAGATCCTGCTCGGCATGCCGACGCCGGAAGGCGCGTTCGCGTTGGGCACCCAGATCCCGTTCGGCAATTACGCCCGCAATTCCACGATCGTGTCTCTCGTCAGCACGCTCCTGTCGTTGATCCTGGGCGGCCTGGCCGGCTATACCTTCGCGCGCTTTCGCTTTCGGGCCAAGAACACGATCTTCCTTTCGATGATGTTGGGCCGGGCCGTGCCGGGGGTGGCTCTCAGCCTGCCGCTTTTCATCCTGTTTGCCCGGCTGGGCCTCTCCGACAAGCTTCTCGGCCTGATCGCGGCCTACACGGCGCTGAACATCCCGTTCACGGCCTGGCTGATGGACAGCTTCTTCCGCGCGATCCCCGAGGAACTATCGGAGGCCGCGATCATTGACGGCTGCTCGCGCTGGGGCGCGTTGCTTCGCGTGGACCTGCCCCTGGCGCTGCCGGGCGTGGCGGCCAGCGGCATCTTTGCCTTCCTCACCTGCTGGAACGAATTCGCTCTGGCGTCGGTGATCACGCGCACGCCGGCCTCGCGCACGTTCCCGCCCGGCCTGTACGAATTCACCGGCTCGTTCGTCACCGACTGGCGCGGCATGACGGCCATGTCGGTGATGATGCTCATTCCGTCCGTGATCTTCGTTGCTCTCGTGCAACGCCAGTTGGTGGAAGGACTGGCTTCCGGCGCCATGAAAGGCTAGCGGAACCGGTCGTCCATTTGCCAGTTTACCCAATATACCCGGAGGTCTAGTCATGGGACAAGCCATTGCACTTCCCGAAGCCACGACAACCTATCAACGCAACACCCCGGCCATCGGCGTGTTCGTGGCCGGCGATCCGCGCATTGACGAGGGGAGCCGCCAGCGCTGCCGCAACATCTGCCAGATGGTGGCCGAGATCCTGGCCGAGCGCGTCAAGCTGCCCGACGGCTCGCCCGCGAAGGTGGTGTGGGCGCCCACCCTGGTGGACGGCGAACCGCAGGCCGACGCGGTCGCCAAACAGTTCCAGGATGCCGGCGTCAAGATCCTGGTCTGCGCGCCCGACACCTGGGCCTTCCCGCAGCTCAGCGTCATCTCGCTCCTCTCGCAGTTCCCGGCCGACACGCCGATCAACTTCACCTGCGGCAACAGCGGCCCCAAGCCCGGCGTCGTCTTCGCGCACGCGGTCAACGGCGCCATCATGCAGTACGGCAAGTTGACCCACCTCAACGTCGGCACCTGGCCCGATACCGGCATGCACCCGGTGATGACCGAAAGCACGGCCCAGGCGCTGGTGGATTGGGCCTTCGCGGCCGTGACCACCCAGGCGCTCAAGGGCCGCCGCGTGGTCATCTTCGGCCACGACAGCATGGGCATGGAGACCGCCCTGCCGCACGTGATCCCCACGCGCAGGCAATTCGGCCTGGAGATCACCCGGCTCGACATGAAGCTGTTGGCCGACATGCTCAACAAGAAGGCGTACAACCCCGAGGAGCTCAAGGCGCTGCGCGCGTTCATTGACCATCACCTGGGCAAGCGCCTGGAGCTGCGCGACGAGGCGGATTCGGAGCGCTTCAACCAGAGCCTGGCGCTCTACCTGATCACGCGCGACCTGCTCAAGGACCTGGACGCGGTCGGCGGCGGCTTCATGAGCCAGCTCGAATGGGGCTCCGACCTGCGCGGCATCCCGCTGCCGGTGGCCGACGCCATGGAGTCGTTCTTCAATTCGACCTTTGATCACAACGGCCCCAAGAAGCCGCTCCCCTTTGCCACCGAAGCGGACGTGCAGGCGCTGCTGACGATGATCTTCTTCTCGTCCCTCACCGGCGGCAACCCGCCCCTCTTCATGGACTTCCGCAAGGTGTGGGAGCCGTGGGAGCTGCAGGCGCTGGCGCAGAAGATCGGCTTCACCCTGCCGAAGGGCGAGGCGTGGGCCGAGAAGGGGCTGGTGGACGGCGACAACTCGGGCAGCGCATCCCTCGACTGGGCCGCGAAACCCGGCGCCAGCGTGGACGAGATCATGGCGCGCGTGAGCATGCCGCTGGCCGACCCGAACTACTTCCCCGGCCTGGGCAACTCGGTGCACTACGTCTCGCCGGGCGGGCTGGAGGGGATCGCCGGCCGGCTGATGTACAGCAGCCTCTCGGGCATGTTCGCGCTGAGCTGGGACGAGGCGACCACCGCCGAGGTGCCCGAGCCGATGGCGAGCGCCCTGTGCCAGGCCACCACCCCCGAATGGCCGCACACCTTCGTGGTGCCCAAGTACGCCACCATGTACGAGTACAAGCACTATCCGCCGGCCAATCACTTCCACATGATCCAGGGCCTCAGCCCGGCGCGGCTGGAATACTGGATGGACCTGAACAACGTCCTTTCGGTGACGCCCTGGGCCGCCCGGCCGGCCTTCATCGAGGGGGTGGACCGGCCGATCCCGCTGCTCTACCTGGCGAACGGCGGGGAGAATAACGCGAAGTTGATGCTGAGGAAAGCATGACCCACACGCGCAACTACCTGGCCTTCGACCTCGGCGCGTCGGGCGGCCGGGCGATCATCGGCCGGTTCGACGGCGAGCGGCTGGCGCTGGAGGAGGTGCACCGTTTCCCCAACGGCCCGGTGCACCTCCCCAGCGCGCGCGGGGACAGCCTGCACTGGGACACCCCGCGGCTCTTCGTCGAGATCCAAGAGGGCTTGAAGAAGGCCGTGGCGTGCTGCGGCGACGGGCTGATCAGCCTGGGCATTGATACCTGGGGCGTGGACTATGCCCTGCTCGACCGCAACGACCGGCTGATCGGCCTGCCGTACCACTATCGCGACAGCCGAACCGACGCGATGATGGACGAGGCGTTCCGTCGCGTGCCGCGCGCGGAGATCTTCGCGGCCACCGGCATTCAGTTCATGCAACTGAACACCCTGTTCCAGCTCCTGGCCCAGCAGATCGAAGATCCCGAGGTGTTGGCGCGCACGCGCACCCTGCTGATGACCCCCGACCTGCTCAACTTCTGGTTGACGGGCCAGAAGGTCAGCGAGCGCACCATCGCCAGCACCAGCCAGATGCTCGATCCGCATCGGCCGGCCTGGGCCACGGGCTTGTTGGAACGGCTGGGCATTCCCACCCACTTCCTGCCGGCCATCATCGAAGCGGGCACCGTATTGGGCGGCCTGCTCCCTGCGGTGAGCGAGGAGACCGGCGCCAGAGGCGTGCAGGTCGTCGCGCCCGGCAGCCACGACACGGCCAGCGCGGTGGCGGCCGTGCCGGCCGAGAGCGCCGACTACGCCTATCTCAGCTCGGGCACCTGGTCGCTGATGGGCGTGGAAGCCGACCGGCCGGTCATCAACGAGGCCGCGCTCGCCTTCAACATGACCAACGAAGGGGGCGTGTGCGGCACCGTCCGCCTGCTGAAGAACATCGCCGGGCTATGGATCATCCAGGAGTGTCGGCGGACGTGGGCGGCCGAGGGGCAGAACCTCTCGTGGGACGACATCGTGCGCCATGCCGCGGCCGCGCCGGCCTTCATCGCGCAGATAGACGTGGACGCGCGCGACTTCCTGGCCCCGGGCAACATGCCCGCGCGCGTGCAGGAGTATTGCCGGCGCACCGGCCAGGCCGTGCCCCAGGGGGTCGGCCCCATCGCGCGGGTGGTCTACGAGAGCCTGGCGCTCAAGTACCGCCGGGTGCTGGAGATGCTGGAGACGCTGGTGGGCCGGCGGATCGGCGTGCTGCACATCGTGGGCGGCGGCGCGCAGAACAGGCTGCTCAATCAGTTCACCGCCGACGCCATCGGCCGGCCGGTGGTGGCGGGGCCGTTCGAGGCGACCGCGGTGGGCAACCTGCTGTTGCAGATGCTGGCCACCGGCGCCATCGGCTCGCTGGCCGAGGGCCGCGCGCTGGTGCGCCGCTCGTTCGCGACGGAGACGTATGAGCCGCGGGATGTCGCGGGGTGGGATGATGCCTACGCGCGTTTCGCGCAGCTAATGCAATAGACCGTCGGCCCGAAAAAAACGCCGGCGGATGTGCCTGGCACCTGGAAGGGTGCCAGGCACGGGGTGACTTTCATCCGCCAAGCTTCAAGCTTCAAGCTACCACCCGGGCGGCGGCTGGATGATCTCCAACGTAATGTCGTCGGGATCCAGAAAGTAAACCGTATAGCCGCCTTTGTTGCGCCCCGCCTCGATGGCGACCGGCTCGCTGCGGAAGCGCACGCCCAGCGCCTTCATGCGTTCGTATTCCGCGAAGATGTCGTCTACCTCGAACGCCAGATGCGCCGAGCCGGTGTTCTTCGTCCGCGTGTCGAGCTTCTCCCC
>DAOTZV010000225.1:0-24430 GCA_034434235.1 Anaerolineae bacterium | reverse complement strand
CGGTCGGCGCAGGCCGACCTGGCGGCGAACGCGCCCCTTCGCCCCGAATTCATTCGGCGGCCACCGGGCGACGCACCATTAGCCGGGCGACCGAGGTCGCAGCTAACGAGCCGTTGGCCGGGCGTCCCTCTCCAGGGACGCGTCGGTCGGCGCAGGCCGACCTGGCGGCGAACGCGCCCCTTCGCCCCGAATTCATTCGGCGGCCACCGGGCGACGCACCATTAGCCGGGCGACCGAGGTCGCAGCTAACGGGCCGTTGGCCGGGCGTCCCTCTGCAGGGACGCCATCACATGGGCCGCGCGGCCGGCGCAGGCCGACCTGGCGGCGAACGCGCCCCTTCGCCCCGAATTCATTCGGCGGCCACCGGGCGACGCACCATTAGCTGCAGGGACGCCATCACATGGGCCGCGCGGTCGGCGCAGGCCGACCTGGCGGCGAACGCGCCCCTTCGCCCCGAATTCATTCGACGAAGGACATGATCTTCTACACATTGGGCGTCACCCCGGCCGCGCCGGGCTACGCCGTCGCGCGCATCGCGCCGCGGCTGGGCCGGCTGGCGTGGGCCGAGGGCAAGGTCCCCACGCCGCACGGCCTGATCCACGTGCGCGCCGAGCCGGGTCGGGTGAAAGTTGACTCGCCCGTGCCGATCATCGTGGATCTGCCCGGCCGCGCGCCGGCCGAGCTGCCGACCGGGAAGCACGAGATAGTAGCTCAGGTGGGCACGCCGTCCACCCTGGCCTGACCGCCAGCCTGCTGCTTGCAGCAGCGGCCGCGAGCAAGACAGGCGGATATCGCGTGAATTTGCGAATGCCACCGTTCATTCGTGCATTCGTGGATGTATTCCTGGCTGGCCGTCGGCCGCCAGCCGAAGTTGACAATGCCCCTTCTTAGTCTTACAATAACCTCAGTCATGTAAGACAATCAGGAGCAAGAAAATGACTATCCTGGTCAAGTTGTCATCGAAGGGGCAACTCGTGATCCCGAAGGCCGTTCGTCAGGCCCTGAACCTGGCTAGCGGAACGGAATTGCGGTTAGAGATGGTGGATCAAAAGATCATACTCGATCCGGTCACGGCGACATCTCCGATTGACGCGCTCTACGGCTGTTTCGCGGGTGTAGACTTGCTCGGTGACCTCGAGCAGGAACACAAACAGGAAATCGAACATGAGCAGGCAATACGTCCTTGATGCATGGGCGCTGCTTGCTCTGCTTCAGGGCGAAGAGCCCGCGGCCGCACGAGTGCGAGAGCTGCTTCTGGCAGGTGGCGAACAAAAGGCCAGATTGCTGGTCTCGATGATCAATTTGGGCGAAGTGTACTACCGCATCGGCAAACGCGGAGGACGCGCGGTGGCGGCGGAGACACTGGCCAAGATCCGGCGCCTTCCTCTAACCGTGGTATCCGCTTCTGACGAGATGATCATTGCCGCGGCCGACTTCAAAATGGAGTATGCCATCTCGTATGCCGATGCCTTTGCGGCGGCATTGGCCGATCGCACCGGCGCCACTCTGGTATCGGGCGACCCTGATTTCGATCAACTCCAAGGCCGTATCGGACTGGAGAAACTGTATCGCAGCAAGTAGCGGCCCAACAGGGGGGTCGGCGTCTGGAAGAGGCGGACGGCGTCTGCCCCTTCCAGGCGCCGGGGCGTTCATCGCGCCAGGGCGCACGCCATGCGCTCCTAGGTACGTGCGGCCATCTCGTGCGCGGCCTGGAGCATCGCATCCACGATCGCGTCGGCCGGCATCGGCAGATTGCCTTCCTGGAACCGAAGCAGGCTTAGCAACGGCATCTCCATCATGAAACCGGTCGGATCCATGCCCAGGCCGCCGCCTTCACCGCCGAACATCGCCGCGGTCCGCGCCTTGATCTGCTGATACATCGGATCGAAGACCACCCGGCCGACCGGATCCTCCAGCCACTCGCGCACGGTGGACTCGCGGTTGAGGATGCACGGCAGCTTGAGCGTCGAGCGCAGCGTCGCGGTGAGCGTGCAGCGGACGTCCGCAGCCGACGCGGCGATCAGGATGTCGAACTCGCCGTCCTCGGCCACCCACTGCCGATAGCCGGGATGGTAATACGCGAACGCGCGGAAGTCGAGCGGGATCGTGACCGTCTTCGTCTCGCCGGGCTGCAGCGCGACCTTGGCGAATCCCTTCAGCTCCTTCGGCGGCCGGACCAGCTTCGACCGCCGGTCGTGCACGTAAACCTGGACGACCTCCTTGCCCGCGACCGCGCCGGTGTTCGTCACGTCCACCGAGACGGTCACGCCGTCCACGTCGTCGAAGATCTCGGCCGAGAGGCGGGGATGGCTGTACGCGAAGGAGGTGTAGCTGAGGCCATAGCCGAAGGGGAAGAGCACCGGCATCTCTTTGGCGTCATAGTAGCGATAGCCGATGAAGATGCCTTCGCCGTAGCGCACCTGGCCCGCGTCGCCGGGGAAGTTGATGTGCGCCGGCGTGTCGGCCAGCTTGCGCGGGAACGTTTCGGCCAGCTTGCCCGACGGGTTGACCAGGCCGAAGAGCACGTCGGCGATGGCCCCGCCGCCCGCCTGGCCCATCATCCACGCCTCGAGCACGGCGGCCGGGCCGTCGAGCCACTCGCTCATCCTCAGCGCGGAGCCGTTGTTCAGGATGACGACCGAGTTCGGCTGCACGGCGCAGACCGCTTGGATCAGCGCCACCTGTTGCGGGGTGAGGCCCAGGTCGGCCCGGTCATAGCCCTCCGACTCGATGAAGGCCGGCAGTGCGATGAAGAGGAGCGCCACATCGGCGGCGCGCGCCGCGGCCGTCGCCTCTTCGATCAGCGCCTGGTCGAAGCCCGGCCCGGCCGGATAGCCCTCGGTGTAGGTCAACTGCGCGGCGCCGGCCAGCTTCTGCACCTCGTCGAAGGGGATGTCCACCCGCGTCGGGTTGATGTGCGAGCTGCCGCCGCCCTGGAAGTACGGCTCCTTGGCCGCGCGGCCGATGACGGCGATGCGGCGCGGGTCGCGCAGAGGCAAGATGCCGTTGTTCTTGAGCAGGACGATGCCCTCGCCGGCCGCCTTGCGGGCCAGCGCGTGATGGCCATCCACGTCGAACGCGCCGCCCAACGGCGTCTCGGCCGCCTTGAAGACGATGCCCAGGATGCGCCGCACCGCTTCGTCGAGCACGGCCTCGTCCAGCGCGCCGGAACGGACCGCGTCGATCACGGCCTGCGTGCGTCGCGGCTGCGGGCCGGGCATCTCCAGATCGAGGCCGGCCCGCAGCGACTGTACCCGATCGTGCACCGCGCCCCAATCGGAGACCACCAGCCCCTCGAAGCCCCACTCCCGCTTCAGGATATCCGTGAGCAGAGTGGGGTGCTCGGCGCAGTGGACGCCGTTGAGCTTGTTGTAGGCGCACATGACGGTCCAGGGCCGGCCTTTCTTCACCGCGGTCTCGAACGCCGGCAGGTAGATCTCGCGCAGCGTGCGCTCGTCTACGATGGCATCTATGCGGAAGCGTTCGGTCTCCTGGTTGTTGGCCGCGAAATGTTTGACCGACGTGCCCACGCCCTGGCTCTGGACGCCGGCGATGAACGCGGCGGCCAGCTCGCCCGCCAGGAAGGGGTCTTCCGAGTAGTACTCGAAGTTGCGGCCGCAGCGCGGAGAGCGTTTCATGTTGAGGCCCGGCCCCAACAGCACGTTCACGCCGAGCGCCCGCGCCTCCTGGCCCAGCGCCTCGCCGACCTGGCGCACCAGATCGCGATCCCAGGTGGCGGCCAGGCAGGAAGCGGTCGGGAAGCAGGTGGCCGGCAGGCTTTTCGCGGCGATCTGGTGGATGTCGGGCGAGCGACGCACCCCGTGCGGCCCGTCGGTCATCAGGATCGCCGGCACGCCGAGCCGTTCGATCGCCGCAGTGGTCCACATGCTGGCGCCGGTGCAAAGCGCGGCCTTCTCTTCGAGGGTCAGTTGAGCGAGGATCGTTTCGATGTCCGACATAAGATACTCCTTTTTTTGCAGAGGTCAACCATGTTTCACCACGACAATGATATCACTTTTCGCGATCTCAACAAGAACGGCCGCCTCGATCCCTACGCCCCGTTCACGGGGCGCTGCTCCCGTAGCCCGGCGATTGATCGCCGGGCGGCCCCGCCGGACGCACCGTGCGCCGGAAACGCGCCCGGCACATTTGGAATTGCTCCCGCCAATGGGGGCGTTTGACGCGCGCCGACGGTGGATGTAATATGGAGGCGCCAAAGCTGAAAGGGGTGAATCTGCAAGGAGGGCTCATGAAGATCACCGGCGTTCGCACGATCCTGTACGAGATCCCGCTCGCGCGTCCCTTGGGCGACGCCAACAGCCCGGCCGGCCGGCGGCGCTCGGCCCAGGTGGCCGTGTTTGTGGACAGCGACGAGGGGTTGGCCGGCTGCGCACTCGCCTCGCCCGGAGCGCAGCCGCACATCCATTCGCTGGTCAACAACCTGCTGGTGGGCCGCGACCCGCGCGGGGTGCGCGGCCTGTGGAAGGTGATGGTGGACTTCGCGTTCAAGGGCGGCAATCGCGGCATCATCGGCGACGCGATCTCGGCCATTGACGTGGCGCTGTGGGATCTGAAGGCCAAGGCCAACAACGAGCCGCTCTGGAAGACGCTGGGCGCCTCGACCCGACGGGTGAAGGCGTATGCCAGCGGCATCGACATGCCGCTCTCCGACGCCGAGCTGCGCGCCTTCTACGAAAGCATGGCCCGCAAGGGGATCGCGGCCGGCAAGCTCAAGGTGGGCCTGGATCGCGAGATGGACCTGCGCCGCCTCCAGATCATGCACGACGCGCTGGCCCTGTCGGGCAAGAAGCCGGTGCTGACGATTGACGCCAACGAATACTGGTCGCCCAAGCAGGCCATCCGCCACGTGCGCTTCTTCGAGGAGCACTTCGACCTCACCTGGGTCGAAGAGCCGGCGCGGCGCTGGGATTACCTGGGCCTGCGTCGGGTTTCGCGGGCCATTCGGGCGGCCGTGGCCACCGGCGAAAACCTGGACGAGATCGGCGACTTCATGCCGCTGATCGCCAACGAAGCGGTGGACATCGTCGAGGTCGGCATGGGCACCGGGGGGATCACCGGCGCGCTGCAGGTGGCCGACCTGGCCTATGGCTTCGAGCTGCCCGTCGCGATGATGAACAGCCCGGCCAACATCATGGCCCATCTGGCGGCCGTGCTCCCCAACCACCTGATGATGGAGGTGGTCGCCGCGGGCCGTGAGGTCGGCATGAGCCTGGTGGACAACCACATCGAGGACGGCTGGATCGTGCTGGGCGATGCGCCCGGCCTCGGCATCGCCTTCGACGAGGAGAAGCTGGCCACCCTGGCCGTCGAGCGTCCCTCGCCCGTCGCGGGGCCAAGCCCCTGGGGCCGACGCCGCGGGGCGGGGTTGTACGAGGTGGGGCCGGAAGAGGGGGAGGAGGAGGGGGAGTAAAACGTGAAACGTAAAACGTGAGCACGTGAGCACGTGAGCACATCTTTCGCCTCCCTGCTCGTCAACCTGGCCACGCTCTTATGGGCCAGCAACATCACCCTGGGCCGCGTGTTGCGCGGCCAGGTGGGGCCGTTGACGCTCACCGCGGTGCGCGTGACCGTGGCCGGGCTGCTCTTCCTGGCGCTCATGCATCGCCTGCCCCCGGCCGAGCGCCGCGCCGGCCGCGATTGGCCGTTGCTGTTGGGCATGGCGTTCACCGGCGTCTTCGCGTTCCCGGTGCTGCTCTACTTCGCGCTCCGTTTCACCACGGCCAGCAACGCTTCGCTCATCAACGGCGCCGGCCCGCTGGTGACGGCCGTGTTGGCCGCGCTGCTCCTCCGCGAACAACTGCGCCGCCATCAGTTGATCGGCGCGCTCCTCTCGCTGGCCGGCGTCTTCCTGATCATCGGGGGCGGCGCCGATCTGTCCCACGGCCGGCAGCCCAACCTGGGCGATCTGATCATGGCGGCCAATGTGGCGCTCTGGGGGCTTTACTCGGTGATGAGCCGCGCGGTCACCCGGCGGCGCTCGACGGTTTCGGCCACGGCGTTCTCGACGTGGCTGGCGTTGCCGTTCCTATATCCCGCGATGGTGGGCGAATGGCGGTCGGCGCCCCCGGCGTTGACGCCCGGCCTGGGACTGGCGCTGCTCTACATCGGCGTCTTCCCGGCCTTCCTGGCGTTCCTGGCATGGAACGAAGGGGTGCGCCGGGCCGGGCCATCGGGCGCGATGGCCTTCTACAACATGTTGCCGGTCTACGGCGCGCTGCTCGGCGCGCTCTTCCTGGGCGAAAGGCTCGGACCGGAACAGATCGTCGGGGGCGGCCTGGTGATCGGCGGCGGATTGCTCGGGGCCGGCGCGTGGAGGTCCGCCGCGAACGTCTTCGCACGGGCGCGCCGGGCCCTGCCGGAGCGATCGGCGTGACGGTGCCTCTCGGCCGGTCGGCGGCCTTATCCGCCGCCGACCGGCGGGAAGAGGCTGAGGAGATCCCGATCGGTCACCGGAGTTTGGAGGTTCTGAAGGTATTCCATCGAGCGGCCGTTGACGAGCACCGTCACGAAGCCCGACCACTTCCCGTCGGCCGTCCACAGCTTATCGCCCAGCATCGGATAGAGCTGGACCGCCCGATCCAACACGTAGCGCACATCGGCCGGGCCGGACAGCGGCACCTCAAAGGCGTTCGTGCCGATCAGATCGCGCAGGGTGGCATAAACCCGTATCCGCATTCCCGTCCTTCTCCTCAATGACCGTTCGCGCAGGTGACAACCCCCTGGCCGCAATGCGCGCATTCGAGCTGGACCGTGGTATGATGGATGCCGAACCGCTCGGCCAGCAGAGAGCGGATGCGGCTCTGCACGGCCTGGGCATCGGCGAACGACCCATCGGCAAGCACCACATGCGCGCTGAGCGCGACATAGCCCGGACTGACGCTCCAGATATGCAGATCGTGCACATCGCTGACGCCGGGGACCGCCCGCATGGCCGGTTGCACCTGTCCCATCGAAATGTCGTCCGGCGCGCCCTCCACCAGGATGTGCAACGCCTCGCGCAACACGCGGCCCGCGCCGAGCAGGATGATGGCGCCGATCAGCACACTGACCAGCGGATCCACCCACGTCCAGCCGGTGAACAGGATCACGACGCCGGCCAGGATCACCCCCACCGACGAGAGCGCGTCGCCCACCACATGCAGAAACGCGCTCCGCACGTTCAGATCGTGATGATCGTGGTCCTTCAAGACCAGGGCCACGATCAGATTGACGAACAGGCCGATCACGGCCACGGCAAGCATCGGCCCGGCGAGCACCGCCGTGGGTTCCTGAAAGCGATGGGCCGCCTCGCGGAAGATGCCCAGCGCCACCACCAACAGGGTGACTCCGTTGGCCAGAGCTGCGATCACCTGCCAGCGATAGTAGCCGTAGGTATGGCGCTCGTCGGCGGGCCATGCGGCCACGTGCAGAGCGGCATAGCTCATCGCCAGCGCCAGGATGTCCATGAAGATGTGGGCCGCATCGGACAGGAGCGCCAGGCTGCCGGTCCACAGGCCGCCGATCACCTCGGCGGCGAAGATGAGGCCCGTGAGAGCCAGAGACCAGATGAAGCGACGCGCCATCGGCCGCGTGTCATGCGGCATAGATTTGCTCCGGTAAAAGCGATACATGTTGCAGAGCAACACCTACAATGATGCGCCAGAATGTGCCGAATGTCAAATTCGCGGCCGCAAAACGCCGTCCGAATGTTGACATGGCTTTCGTCTGCCAGTATAATGAAAGAAATCGTAAGCACAGCGCGCCAATCGTAACCCATGCCCGAAGCAACTCGTGACCTCTTCCTGGAAGAACGCCGCCTGGAGATCCTCGACCGGATCAACCAGGCCGGCCGCGCGTCGGTGGCCGAGCTGAGCCAGGAGTTCGGCGTCTCCGAGGTGACGATCCGGGCCGACCTGCAGGCGTTGGCCGAGCGCAACCTGATCGTGCGCACCCACGGCGGCGCGATCCCGGCGCTGCGCGGCCCCTACGAGCTATCTCTGGCCACCCGACGCCAGCAGCAGGTAGCCGAGAAGGGCCGCATCGGCGCGGCCGCCGCGGCCATGATCGCCGACGGCGACGCCGTCTTCCTCGATAGCAGCAGCACCGCGCTCGCCATCGCCCAGAACCTCAAGAACTGTCGCGATCTCACCGTCATCACCAATGGCCTCACCATCGCCCAGGAGCTCATAGATGCCCACGGCGTCACGGTCGTCCTGATCGGCGGCACATTGCGTCGCGAGACCGCTTCGCTGATCGGGGCCGATGGCCTGGAGCGCCTGCGTCGCTTCCACATCCAGAAGGGGTTCTTCGGCGCACACGGCATCAGCCCGGCCGAAGGGCTGACCGACGTGAGCCTGGCCGAGGCCGAGGTGAAGCGGCCGTTGATCGCCATGTGCCGCCGGGCCATCGCCGTGCTCGACGCGACCAAATGGGGCCGCGTCGGACTGGCATCGTTTGCCCATCTGCAACAGCTTCATCTGGTGATTACCGACGTGCGCGCACCGGCCGACCTGGTGGCCCAGGTGCGCAGCGCTGGCGTCGAGGTCGTTCTCGTATAAAAGGAGCGCACAAACTTATGCCACCACTCAAACCACTCACAGCCGAACAGGTATCGGCGCTGATCGAAGAGCAACAACTGACGCGCGAGGATCTGTTGAACTACCTGCGCCAGATCATGGAGATTCGCGCGCTGGAAGAGAACATCTCCAGTCTCTTGACCAAGGGCGTGCTGAAAGGTGCCTCGCACCTCTACGCGGGCGAAGAGGCGGTCGCGGTGGGCGCGATCGCGGCCCTGCGCGACGACGACTACATTACCAGCACGCATCGCGGCCACGGCCACGCCCACGCCCACGGCGATAAGGCCGCCAAGACGCCGGAGGCCAAACAGGAACACTACAACAAAATGATGGCCGAGGTGCTGGGCAAATCGGGCGGCTACTGCAAGGGCAAGGGCGGCTCGATGCACATCGCCGACGTGGCGCATGGCAACCTGGGCGCCACGGGCATCGTCGGCGGCAACCTGCCGGTGGCCGTCGGCGCGGCGCTGGCGCAAAAGCTGATGGGCACCGACCGCGTGGTGGTCTGCTTCTTCGGCGACGGCGCGGCCAACGAGGGCACCTTCCACGAAAGCCTGAACATGGCGAGCGCATGGAACCTGCCGGTCATCTTCGTGGCCGAGAACAACATGTACGGCATGTCGGTGCCCTGGGCCAAGGTCACCAGGCTGCCCGACATCGCCGCGCGCGCCTGCGCCTACGGCATCCCCGGCGAAGTCGTGGACGGCATGGATGCCCTGGTCGTGCGCGAGGCGGTCAGCCGGGCGGTCGCGCGTGCCCGCCGCGGCGAGGGACCGACCCTCATCGAGGCCAAGACCTACCGCTATTTCGGCCATTCCCACTCCGACAACCGGGCCTATCGCACGCGCGAGGAAGAGGCCGAATGGAAGGCGGCCGATCCCATCATCCGCCTGCGCAACGACATGGAGATGGTCCACTGGCTGAACGGCCAGGACTTTGCCGCGCTGGAGCAGGCCGTCCAGGCCAAGCTGGCGGCCGCGATGGCCTATGCCAACGCCTCGCCCCCGCCCGACCCGTCCGAAGTGCTCACCGACGTCTATGCGCCTCCCAAGACGACCGCGGCCGACATCGAGGCCGAGCGCCGGCTGCGCGAGCGCGTGCGCAACAGCCCCGACATGCGCCAGATCACCTATGCCCAGGCGCTGATCGAAGCCGCGCGCGAAGAGATGTTGCGCGACCCGACCGTCTTCATCATGGGCGAGGATGTGGGCCTCTACGGCGGCGCGTACGGCGCCACGCGCGGCCTCTTCAAGGAGTTCGGCGAATGGCGGGTCATAGACACGCCCATCTCCGAGGCCACCATCGGCGGCGCGGCCGTCGGCGCGGCCATGGCCGGCATGCGGCCCATCGCCGAGATCATGTACGTGGACTTCACCCCCCTGGCCATGGATCAGATCGCCAACCAGGGCGCGAAGAACCGTTACATGTTCGGCGGCAAAACGACCGTGCCCATGGTCATCCGCACCGAGGGGGGCGCCGGCCGCGCCATCGCCGCGCACCACAGCCAGAGCCTGGAGGCGCTCTGGACGCACTTCCCGGGCATCTATGTCGTCATGCCCTCGACCCCCTACGACGCCAAGGGGCTGCTCAAGGCCGCCATTCGCGACGACAATCCCGTTATGTTCATCGAGCACAAGATGCTCTACGGCACCAAGGGCCCGGTGCCCGAAGAAGACTACATCATCCCGCTCGGCGTGGCCGACATCAAACGGCCGGGCAAGGACGTCACCATCGTCACCTACTCGCGGATGGTGTTGCGCTCGCTGGAGGCGGCCGAGATCCTGGCGAAGGAAGGCATTGACGTCGAGGTGGTCGACCTGCGCTCGCTCAAGCCGCTCGACATTGATACGATCATCGCTTCGGTCAAGAAGACGGGCCGGCTGGTGGGCGTGTCGGAAGGGTACGAGAACACCAACTTCATCAACGAAGTGATGGCACAGGTGAACGAGCTGGCGTTCGACTGGCTGGATGCGCCGATGGTGCGCGTCTGCGCGCTCAACGTGCCGGTGCCGCGCGCCGAGGTGTTGGAAGATCAGGCCATCCCGAACGTGGGCCGCATCGTGGAGGCGTGCCGAAAGGTGGTGCAGTAATGGCGATCGAAGTCTACATCCCCAAGTTCGGCCAGACCGTCGAGGAAGTCACGCTGCTCCAATGGCTGGTCGAAGACGGCGCACCGGTCAAGAAGGGCCAGGAGATCCTGGAGATCGAGACGGACAAGACGACCTTCTTCGTGGAAGCCGAAGGATCGGGCTATCTGCATCGGGGGCCGTTCGAGCCGGGCCAGGTGGTGCCGATCCTGACAGTCGTGGCGACCATCGGCGGCCCGGACGAGAAGTTCGTCGGCGGGAAGATCCAGGTCGAGGAGGAGGCTCAGGTTGAGGCTAAGGCTGAGGTTCCTTCGACCTCAACCTTAACCTTGACCTCGAAAATCTTCGCCTCCCCGCGAGCGCGCAAGCTGGCCGCGCAGGAGCGCGTGAACCTGGCCGAGGTGACGCCGACCGGCGGCGGAGGGGTGCGCGTGGTCGAGCGGGACGTGCGGGCCTATCTGGCGGCCGCGCCCAAGGCCACGCCGCTGGCCGAAAAGCTCGCAGCCGAGGCGGGCATTGACCTGCGCAAGGTGACCGGCACCGGGCCGGGCGGCCGCATCACGAAGGAGGACGTCGAGCAGGCGATCAAGGCCATGGCGCCGGCCGCACCCGCAGTCGAGGTCGCGCCGACGCCGGCCGCGCCTGCGCTCGAAGTCGCGCCCGCGGCGCCGGCGGCACCGCGGCCCCTGCCGGCCGCAGCGTTGCCCGCCGCCGAAGTGGCCGAGCGCATCCCGCTCAAGGGCGTGCGCGGCATCATTGCCGAGCGGATGGCCGCGAGCGTGCACACCACCGCGCGCGTGACGTTGTTCCTGGAGGCCGACGCAACCGAGCTGGTGGCCGCGCGCGAGCGGCTGAAGGCGAAGGTGGCCGAGGAATGGGGCTTTGCGCCCGGCTACAACGACCTGCTGGCGAAGATCGTGGCCGCGGGCCTGCGCAAGTTCCCCTACATGAATGCCCGCCTGGCGGCCGACGCCATCGAGCGGCTGGCGCACATCAACCTGGGCATGGCCGTGGACACCGAGCGCGGGCTGCTGGTGCCGGTGATCCGCGACGCCGATCAGAAGTCGCTGCGTCAGTTCGGCCAGGAGTTCCGCGAGATGGTCGAACGGGCGCGCAAGGGTCGCTCGCTGCCCGACGACCTGACGGGCGGCACGTTCACGATCACCAACCTGGGGATGTACGACATCGAGGGGTTCACGCCGGTCATCAACCTGCCGGAGGCCGCCATCCTGGGGGTGGGCAAGATCCTGCCGAAGTGGGTCTTCCGGCCCGAATCGCCCGACCGGCCGGTCCTGCGCCAGATGATGACCCTGAGCCTGGTGTTCGATCACCGGATCGTGGACGGCGCGCCGGCCGCCCGCTTCCTGCAATACGTGAAACAGGTCGTCGAGGAGCCGTATCTGCTGTTGGCCGTGTAACAGAGCGGGTAGGGGCGCACGGCCGTGCGCCCCTACCCGGCGTTCTCTGCGTCGCGGCGGTGAGACAAGCAGCCGCGTAAGGCTCAGCCGGCTTCCTGTGCGTGGTGGTCGGCGGCCGGCTGGGCCTCGGCCGGCTGGTCGGCGCCGGGGCCCGATCCGTTGGTGGGCGCCGGCGTCAGGGCCGCCTGGATCACCTCATCCACCCGCTCTGCGAAGATGAA
Organism: Anaerolineae bacterium; assembly: GCA_034434235.1. Taxonomy (GTDB): domain Bacteria; phylum Chloroflexota; class Anaerolineae; order CG2-30-64-16; family CG2-30-64-16; genus CAKZKT01. The sequence continues at coordinate 12,128 of DAOTZV010000225.1, read as the reverse complement.
GGTCATCTTCGAGCGCACGTTCTCCGGCACATCCTCCAGATCGAACTCATTGCGCTTGGGCAAGATCACCGTGGTCAGGCCGTTGCGGCTGGCGGCCAGCACCTTCTCCTTGATGCCGCCTACCGGCAACACCTGCCCGCGCAGGGTGATCTCGCCGGTCATCGCCACGTCCTTGCGCACCGGCCGGCCGGTCAACAGGCTCATCAGCGCGGTGGCCATCGTCACGCCGGCGCTCGGGCCATCCTTGGGGGTGGCACCGGCCGGGATGTGCAGGTGGATGTCGCTCTTGGCGAAGAAGTCCTCGTCCACGCCGTAATCTTTCGCCCGGCTGCGCACCCAGCTCAACGCGGCCTGAGCCGACTCCTTCATCACATCGCCCAGCTTGCCGGTGACGGTAAAGCCCTTGCTCCCGGGCATGCGGGTGGCCTCGAAAAACATGATGTCGCCGCCGGTGGGCGTCCACGCCAGGCCGGTGGCCACGCCGGCGATCTCGACCCGCTCGGCCACTTCCGGCAGGAATTTGGGCCGGCCCAGGTAGGTGTTCAGGTCGGCGGCGTCCACCACCACCGGCCCCAGGGTGGGGCCCTTCTCGGCCACTTTGGTGGCCACCTTGCGACATACCGCGCCGATCTCCCGTTCCAGGTTGCGCACGCCGGCCTCGCGCGTGTATTCGCGCGCCAGGCGCCGCAGCGCGGCCTCGGTGAAGCTGATCTCGCCCGGCTTCAGGCCGTTCTCTTTGATCTGCCGCGGCACCAGATAGCCCTGCGCGATCTTCACTTTCTCCTCTTCGGTATACGAGCTCAGCTCGATCACCTCCATGCGGTCGAGGAGCGGCTGCGGGATCGTATCCAGCCAGTTGGCCGTCGTGATGAAGAAGACCTGGCTCAGGTCGAACGGCACGTCCAGATAGTGATCGCGGAACTCGGCGTTCTGCTCCGGGTCGAGCACCTCCAGCAGCGCCGAGGCCGGATCCCCGCGGAAATCGTACCCGAGCTTGTCCACCTCATCGAGCATGAAGACCGGGTTGCGGCTCTCGGCGCGGCGCAGGCTCTGGATGATGCGGCCGGGCATCGAGCCGATGTAGGTGCGCCGGAAGCCGCGGATCTCCGCCTCGTCGCGGATGCCGCCCAACGCCAGGCGGACGAACTTGCGGCCCATGGCGCGCGCGATCGAGCGCCCCAGCGAGGTCTTGCCCGTGCCGGGCGGCCCGACGAAGCAGAGGATCACGCCCTCTCGCTCGCGGCGGATCTGATCTTGCGGCGTGGCCGCTTCCTCCTCGCCGGTCGCTTCGGCTTCGGCCCGGCGCTCCAGGCGCAGCTTGCGCACGGCCAGGAACTCGAGGATGCGCTCTTTGATCTTCTCCAGGCCGTAATGGTCCTCGTCCAACACCTGGCGGGCATGCGCGATGTCCAGGTTGTCTTCGGTGGTGACGTTCCACGGCAGGCTCACCATCCAGTCCAGATAGGTCTTGATGACCGAGTACTCGGCGGCCTGGGTGGGCATCTTGCGCATGCGGTCGAGCTCGCGGCGGGCCTCCTTTTCGGCCTCTTCCGGCATGCCGGCGGCCGCGATGCGCCGCTCGAATTCCTGGATCTCGGCCTCTTGCTCGTCGCTCTCGCCCAGCTCTTTCTGGATGGCCTTCAGTTGCTCGCGCAGGAAGTACTCGCGCTGCATCTTGGTCATCTCGTCCTGCGCCTGCGACTGGATCTTGCGGCCCAGCTCCAGGACCTCCAGCTCTTTGGTCAGGATCGAATTGAGCCTGGCCAGCTTGTCCTTCACCAGGTTGATCTCCAGGATCTCCTGCGCCTGGGCCGGCTCCATCCGGATGCTGGCGGCGACCAGGTAAGCGAGCTGGCGTGCGCTCGTCGCGTTGATCGCGGCGGTCTCCAGCTCCTCGGGCATGTGCGGCACCAGATTCACCAGCCGACGGAAGAGCTCCTGGGTGGTGCGCATGAGCGCCTCTTGCTCCAGCGACTCTTCCTCTTCGTCGGGGATCACGGTGATGCGCGCGCGGAGGTAAGGGGTTTCCTGCACGTACTGATCCACCCGAATGCGTTCCAGGCCCTGGACGATCAGGCGGATCGTGCCATCGGGTGCGCGCAACATGCGGTGCACCATGGCCGCGGTGCCGATCTGGTACACCTGGTCGGGCGCGGGCTCCTCGATCTCCGGATCGCGCGCCGCCACCAGACCGATGATGCGATGGCCGCGCGCGTCGGCCAGCGCATCGTCCACCAGACGAATCGAGCGCCCTTGCCCGATGGTCAGCGGAAGCCACATCATCGGGTATACCACCACCCCGCGCAACGGGAGGATGGGCAGCTCATGAGGTATGGTCAATTCTTGTTCGTTATCAGCCATCTATCGCAATCCTTTGCCTGGCATGGGTATCACGCGGTCGTGTCGCGCACGACGCGAACCGGAATGCGACGCGCCTGCGCCTTGCGCAAGGTGATCTTCAAAAACCCATCTTCGTATACAGCTACGGGGTCGGTCTGATCGAGCGCCCACGGTAGCTGGACCTGGGTACGGAATTTGCCGTACCGGATCTCCATCTGCTGATACGCGAGCTTGGCGGCCGGATCGCGGCGTTCGCCGCTGACCTCCAGGACACGGCCGATCAGGGAAACCTGATAGTCGCCCGGCCGCAGGCCGGCGATCTCGACGATCACGACCGCGCTATCGTCCGTCTCGTACACGTCGGTAGGCGGCTGCCAGACCGCTTCGCTGGACAATCCCCACCGCCTGCTGGAAAAAGATTCGCCATACACGTGGATCACCTCCGGCTTGCATTCGACGCGTCTACTATAACACAAGCGACGCATTTGCCCAAGTACCCCACATTCAAGCAGATGTACATTAGATTTGCAATACCGTTTCGTTAGCGTTTTGTTAGAGAATGGGCAACTGTTCACCGTGCGCCTCGACGGCGCATTTTGTGCGCGGTCGAAGCGCATGTATAATCCGACCATGACTTCACCTTCCCTTCCCGGACGTTCTTTTGCCGATCTCTCGGTAGCCGGCTGGCTGGATGCGCTGGCCGCTGCGACCCCGACGCCCGGCGGCGGTTCGGCCGCGGCGCTGGCCGCGGCGATGGGCGCCGCGCTGGCGGCGATGGTGGCCGGACTGACGATCGGTCGGCCGCGCTACGCGGCGGTCGAGGCCGAGATGGCCGTCATCCTGCGCCGGGCCGAGACGCTGCGCAACGAGCTGATGGCGGCAACCGATCTCGACGCGGCCGCCTATGGGGCCGTCATGGCCGCGTATCGCCTGCCGAAGGAGGACGAGCGCCAGCAGGCCGAGCGCGCCGCCGCGATCCGGCTGGCGTTGCGCCGGGCGGCCGAGGTGCCCCTCTCCGTTGCCGAAGCAGCCGTCGAGCTGCTCCATCTGGCCGAGCGCGCGGCCGCGCTGGGGAACGCGAATGCGTCCACCGACGCGGCCGTCGCCGCGCTGCTGGCCCACGCGGGCCTGCACGGCGCCGCGCGCAATGTGCGCATCAATCTGCGGTCGCTCGACGACGACGCAGCGCGGGCCATGGAGGAGCGCCTGGCTCGCCTGCTCGACGAGGGCGATCGCGGCCTGAAGGCTGCGCTTGCCGCGGCCGACGCCAGGGGATAAAGCATGGGCGGGAACCGACAGATGCGGGGCGCGTCGGTCGGCGCCCTGATCGGCTACCTGATAGTGACGCTCGCGTTCACCTGGCCGCTGGCACTCAACTTCACGCGCGCGATCCCCGGGGACGGCTTCGACGGCTGGCAGAACTACTGGAACCTGTGGTGGATGAAGGTGGCCCTGCTCGAGAAGCACACATGGCCCTTCTTCACCGATCTGCTCTACCATCCGACCGGCGTCGGCCTGCTGTTCCATACGCTCAACCCGTTCAACGGCCTGCTCTCCCTTCCGGTGCAGGTCGCCTTCGGCCTCTTTGCGGCGTACAACGCCGTAGTGCTCTTCAGCTTCACGCTGGCCGGGCTGGGCGCCTATCTCCTGGCGCGACAAATGCTGGGTCCGCAGAGCAGCCGACTGGCCGCGTTTGCCGCGGGTGCGATCTTCACGTTCGCGCCGGTGCACATCGCCCACCTGCTGGGCCACATGCAGGTGATCAGCCTGGAGTGGCTCCCTTTCTTCGCGCTGTATCTGCTGAGCGCCGCCCTTCCCCCGGCCCGTCCTACCTCTCCCCCGGCCCGTCCCACCTCTCCCCCGGCCCCTCCCCTGCAAGGGGAGGGGAGGGAGGACAAAGCTCCCCCTTCCCTGGTAGGGAAGGGGGCAGGGGGGTTAGGTGTCACCTCTCCCCCGGCCCCTCCCCTACGAGGGGAAGGGAGCGGAGGCGCGACTCCCCCTTCCCTCGTAGGGAAGGGGGTTGGGGGGTTAGGTGTCACCCTCGCAGGGAAGGGGGCAGGGGGGTTAGGTGCCATCCTCCTTGCCGCTTTCTTCCTGGCGCTGATTGCGCTCTGCGACTGGTACTACGTCCTCTATAGCCTGATCTTCAGCGCGGTGGTCGCGGTGTGGCTGCTCCTGACGCGGCCCTGGCGCCGTGCGCTCGATGGCCTGCTCGCCATCGCCGCGATCTGGCTGCTGTGGGGGGTGGCGCTCAGCCCGCTCCTGTGGCCGATGGTGGCCGAGGCAAGCCGCTATCGCTTCATGGTGCCCGATCCGGCCCAGAGCCGCCTCCTTTCGGCCGATCTGCTGGCCTTCGTCACGCCGCACGGCTTTCATCCGCTGTGGGGGGCGTGGGCGCGAGAACAAAGCAAAATTTTCACGTCGAGCATCTCGGAATACACGGTTTTCGCGGGCTATGTTGTCCTGGCGCTGGCCGCGTTGGGCGTATGGCCACGGCCCGGGAAGGCCGCCGCGGGCCGGGTCGTTGCGCGCAACCCGGGTCGTGTGGAACGACCTTTTCATAGGATGCGGGCCTTCTGGCTGCTCGCCCTGCTCGTCTTCTTCGTCCTCTCGCTCGGCCCGGTGCTCCACATCGGAGGGCGCACCGCGCTCCTGCCGGCCGGCCGGGAGATCCCGCTCCCCTATGGGTGGCTGGTGCGCGCGGTGCCGTTCATGGAGATCACCCGCTCGGTGAGCCGCTACGATGTGATGGTGATGTTGGCCCTGAGCATGTTGGCCGCATGGGGAGTGGATCGGCTGTGGCGCGGCGGTCGCTGGCGCCGCGGCCTGGCGTTGGCGGGGTGCGTCGGCTTTCTTTTCGAGTTCCTGCCCGCGCCTTATCCGCTCAGCCCGGCCGATACGCCGGCCTGGTACCGCGCGCTGGCGGCCGACGGCCGGTCGGCTGCGGTGCTCAACCTGCCGATGAATTGGGATCGGCCCGGCTACCTGCTCTATCAGACCGTGCACGGCAAGCCGTTGACCGCGGCCTACATCAGCCGCGAAGACCCGCGTACCCTGGTCGAGCGCGCGCCGGTGCTCCAGCACTTCCGCCACCTGGGACCAGACATCATCGCGTTCGACCTGCGCGGCCAGGGCATGCAGGTGCTCGCCGACCTGGGGGTGGGCTGGGTGGTGCTCGACCGCTACAAGATGCCCGGCGGCGCGGAACGCAGCGTCACCGAGGCGCTGGCGGCCGAGATCTTCGCCGGCCGGCCGGCCCTCTATGCCGACGAGCGGCTCACGGTCTACGAGGTCGTGCCGCCGGCGCGGGTCGCGCCGTATCTGATTCTGGCGCCGGGATGGGAGCCGCTTGACAAACAGGAGCGCACGCGCGCGTTCATCGGCCGGGCCGATGTAATCGTCCGGGCGCCCGCGGCCGGATCGGCCACGCTGCGGATCGTCCTGGCGCCGGGCAGCGCGGCCCTGGACGCGGCGCAGGCCGGCGAAGCGTTCGTGGTGCCGCTCGCGTTGCATCCCGGCGACAATATCGTGCCCTTGCGCAGCCGACAGCCGGGCCAACGCGTGATCGTGCGGGAGCTGGTGCTCCAGTAGGGCCACTTGTACTGCGAGCTTTAGCTCGTACCAGCTCGCACCCACGGCCGCAGCGGGCGAGCTGAAGCTCGCCCTACATCCTTGTACTGCGAGCTTTAGCTCGTACAAGCTCGTGTACCGCGAGCTTTAGCGCGTGTCAAGCGGGCGAGCTGAAGCTCGCCCTACATTCACCCAAGAGACAACGGAGTTTCGAGGAGGTTGATATGCCGAAGCTACAAGATGCCGGAACCAACACCATCATTCCGCCCCAGGACGTGTTGAACACCATCGGCCGCTACATGCTGGCCGACGGCGAACACCTGGTGGTGGATCTCAAGAGGTCCCACGGGCCGTACCTGCGCGATGAAGCAACGGGCCGCGAGTATCTCGACTTCTACTCCTACTTCGCCAGCCAACCGATCGGCCACAACCACCCGAAGATGCGCACGCCCGGCTTCCTGAAGCGCATCAGCGAGGTGGCGCTGCACAAGCCGGCCAATTCGGACGTCTACACCACCTACATGGCCGAGTTCGTCGAGACGTTCGCCCGCGTGGCGAAGCCGGCCGACATGCCCTACCTGTTCTTCATAGACGGCGGCGCGCTGGCGGTGGAAAACGCGCTCAAGGCCGCGTTCGACTGGAAGGTGCGCAAGAACCTGGCGGCCGGCCGGGGCGAGCTGGGAAGCCAGATCATCCATTTTCAGGAGGCGTTCCACGGCCGGAGCGGCTACACCCTCTCGTTGACCAACACGGCCGATCCGCGCAAATACATCTACTTCCCGAAGTTCAACTGGCCGCGCATCGTCAACCCCAAGCTGCGCTTTCCGGTCACCGACGAAGTCCTGGCCGAAACGATCGCGGTCGAGCGCCAGGCGATTGCCCAAATCAAAGAGGCGTTGCATGCCAACCCGCACGACATCGCGGCCCTGATCATCGAGCCGATCCAGGGGGAAGGGGGCGACAACCACTTCCGGCCCGAGTTCTTCCGCGAGCTGCGCCAGTTGGCCGATGAGGCCGAATTCCTGTTCATCGTGGACGAGGTGCAGACCGGCCTGGGCACCACGGGCAAGATGTGGGCCATCGAGCACATGGGCGTGCGCCCCGACATCATCGCGTTCGGCAAGAAGGCGCAGGTGTGCGGGATCATCGCCGGCCGCCGGCTCGACGAGGTGCCCGACAACGTCTTTCACGTCTCCAGCCGGATCAACTCGACCTGGGGCGGCAACCTGGTGGACATGGTGCGCAGCCAGCGCTATCTGGAGATCATCGAAGAGGACGGCCTGGTGGAAAACGCAGCGCGGGTGGGCCAGATCCTCCTGGATGGCATGACGCGCATCGCGGCGGGCTCCGATCTGATCTCGAACGTGCGCGGCCGCGGCATGTTCCTGGCCTTCGATCTGCCCAACCCCCGCGCACGCGACCTGTTCCGCGGGCTGCTGTGGGAGAACGGCCTGATCGCGCTCAAGTCGGGCGTACAATCCATCCGCTTCCGCCCCATGCTCGACCTGAGCCCGGCCGCGGCCGAGGAGGCGCTGGCCATCGTGGAGGATACGCTGTACGACGCGCGCACAGATGGAGGACAGTTGTGATGAGGTAAAACAAAGGTCGCGGCAAGGATCATATGCGTTATGTCCACATGGAGGTCGGCCATGCGGGGCAAAACGTCTTGTTGCAGGCCACGGCCCTGGGATTGGCCGCGGTGCCGATCGGCGCGTTCTACGATGAGCGGGTACAACAGGCGCTCGAGCTGCCGCTCAACCAGCAGCCGCTCTACCTGATACCGGTCGGGCATCCGCGGCCGTGAGGAGCCGTCCACGAAGGGAACACGAATGCACGAATTTTGCGGGGCGTGACATATCCTCCCCGGCGCCTGGCACATCCGGCCATCGCGCGCGTGGGATCGTGCGCGCCTGCTCAGGCCGGACGGCGTGTCGTCTTCATCTCCGAGCGATAGGCATCGTAGAGGGTGAGCAGGTTGGCCTGGTGGAGCTTCTGCACCAGGCCGCCGAGCGGCACGCGCGACAGGCCACACTCCTCGATGGTGATGTCGAGGATGCCGGTGCGCGGCACCCCGCGCGCGATCCGCTCGCGCACCAGGCGGTCTATGGTCTTGAGATACGCGATGTTCGCGTCGAGGGTCTCCTCGATCTCCCCGCGCAACAACACTTCCCCGTGCCCCTGGACGAGATTCTCCATGCTCTTCTGCTTGATGGCCGCGATGGACTTGATCATATCGTCCAGGTCGCCGCCGACGACGTAGGGCACCGGCATCACCGTGTCGCTGGCCACCATCAGCCGGTCTTCGACCGAGTAAACCGTGATCACATCGCGGCTATGGCCGGGCGAATAGTTCAGCTCGATGGTCTTGCCGCCGACCCGTAGCGTCATCGCCTCGTTGAAGAGCAGCTCCGGATAGCGGATCTTGACATCGGCGAGCTGCGGCGTCTGCTGTTTGGCGGCCGCCAGCGCCTCTTCCGCATGGCGCTCCATCAGCCGGCGACACTGATAATGCGCGATCACCTCGGCTTCGGGGAACATGTAGGTGCCGTAGATGTGATCGGCGTGCGAATGCGTGTTGATGACGTAAAGCGCCTTCATATGGCGTTGATTGAGAAATTCCCGGATATGGCGCGTCTCCTGGGGAAAGGGCAAAGTATCCACGACGATCGCGCCTTCGCCGGTAAAGATCACGGTCGCGGTCACTTCGGCATAAAGGCCGCTGGTGAAGACGTACACCCCCTCGGAAATCCGATCTCGCTTCAACGGCACTGCCGCCTCCTCAAAGGGCCTCTGGCCCTGTTTCCTGCCCGGTTGATTTGATGCCAGAAGGATAGCACACGCCTGGACACCCTGTCAAGGGTTAAGAAAATATTCGGCTGTTTGCCAACACGATCCGGTTGACACATACGACGATGGCGAGTACACTTTTCCTCGCGCGTCGCGTCCCAAGACGAAGCATCTTTCCGAGCCTTGAGGAATGCCGAAGCGCCGGATTTCCCCCAAATCATTCGGCAGAGGAGGAACCATGACCGCAAGACTGGCCGGCAAACGGGTGGCGATCATCGTCGCCCAGGAATACGAGGACATCGAGTTGCTCTATCCGATCCTGCGCCTGAGCGAAGAAGGCGCGGAGGTCGCCGTCGTGGCCGTGCCGATCGGCACGCATCCGCGGCCCTGGATCGAGAACAAGCCGGTGACGGGCCGCTTCGGCCATCCGGTGCCGATCCCGGTGATGCCGCCCGGCCCGCGCTATCGCATGGCCGCCCTGGACGAGCTGAGCGCCGAGCGCATAGATTGCCTGCTCTTCCCGGGCGGCTTCTCGCCCGACTATCTGCGTCGCCACGAGCCGACCCTGGCGCTCGTGCGCGCGTGTCATCAGGCCGGCAAGCTCCTGGCCGCCATCTGCCACGGCCCGTGGGTGCTCATCTCGGCCGGGGTGATGCGCGGTCGCCGCGCCACCGGCGTGCGCGCGGTGCGCGACGACCTGATCAACGCGGGCGCGGAATATCTGGACGCGCCGGCCGTGCGCGACGGCAACCTCATCACGGCCCGCGCGCCGAACGACCTGCCCGAGTTCTGCCAGGAGATCATCGCCGCGCTGTCCGACAACCCAGGAGGCGCCCGATGAGCTGGACGTTTGAACGCGTGGCCGGGCCTTTCGCCCTGACCGAAGGCCCCGTGTGGGATGGCACGGGCCTGCTCTTCAGCGACATCCCGACCAGCCGCATCCTGCGCTACGATCCGCGCACGGCCACATGCACCGTGTATCGCACCGATACCCATCGCGCGAACGGACTGCGCATGGACGCCCAGGGCCGCATCTACGCCTGCGAAGGGGGCGGCCGGCGCATCACGCGCTACGAGCACGACGGCAGCGTCACCGTCCTGGCCGACCGCTTCGAGGGCCGGCGGCTGAACAGCCCGAACGACATCGCCATTGACACGGCCGGCCGGGTCTGGTTCAGCGACCCGCGCTACGAAACGAGCGCCGTCTACGGCGACGACGTCGGCCCGCTCGAGCTGGATCACGAGTCGGTGTTCCGGCTCGATCCGACCCCCGAAGGCCGCTGGGAGATCCGACGCATGACCTTCGACACCACCAAGCCCAACGGCCTGCTCCTGTCGCTGGACGAGAAGACCCTCTATGTGGCGCAAAGCCACTACGGCGAGGGCAACAAGCGCGAGCTGCGCGCCTACCCGATCCGCGACGACGGCACCCTGGGGCCGTACGAGGTGTTGCACAACTTCTATCCGCATCGGGGCATAGACGGCATGACGCTCGACGCCGAGGGCAACATCATCGCGACGGCCGGCTGGCGACAGAGCGGCCCCGGCCCGATGATCTACGTCTTCGCGCCGAACGGCCGCGTCCTGGAGACGCATCCGTTGCCCGAAGATCGGCCCACCAACTGCACCTTCGGCGACGAAGACCTGCGCACGCTCTATGTCACCACCGCCGGCGGGTGGGTCTTGCGCGCGCGGACCGATCGGCAGGGCATCGTGATCGGCGGGGTCCGTTGACGCGACATCGAAAAAGGAGTTCACGAGGAGAGGAACATGGAATATCGCAGACTGGGCCAAAGCGGCCTGAAGGTATCCGAACTGTGCCTGGGCACGATGACCTTCGGGCACGGGACCGATGAGGCGACGGCAAAGCAGATGGTGGACCTGGCGCTCGACGCGGGCGTCAACTTCGTTGATACGGCCAACACCTACGGCGGCGGCCTGTCGGAGATCATGGTGGGCAAGGCGCTCAAGGGCCGGCGTCGCGATGTGGTGCTGGCGACCAAGTTCACCAATCCCACCGGCCCCGGGCCGAACGACTCGGGCATGTCGCGCGTGCACATCATGAACGCGATCGAAGATAGCCTGCGGCGCCTGCAAACCGACTGGGTGGACATCTACTACGTCCATCACGTAGATGTGCAGACGCCGCTGGAAGAGATGTTGCGCGCGCTGGACGATCTGGTGCACGCGGGCAAGGTGCGCTACATCGCGTGCAGCAACTACGAGGCGTGGCGGCTGATGGAGGCGCTCTGGATCTCCGATTCGCAACACCTGGCGCGCTTCGTCTGCTATCAGCCCCAATATAGCCTGATCGTGCGCGACATCGAGCTGGAGCTGATCCCGGCGTGTCAGTACAAGGGGCTGGGGATCGTGGTGTGGAGCCCGTTGGCCGGCGGGTTCCTGTCGGGGAAGTACAAGCCCGGGCAACGCGTGTTGCCCGGCACCCGCTCCGAGGAGAAGTGGGTCTTTCCGCAGCGCTTCCTGGATGCCGGCGGCGACGAGATCCTGGAGGCGTTGCTGGCAGTGGCGGCCGAAGTGGGGCGTACCCCGGCCCAGGTGGCCCTGCGTTGGGTGCTCGATCAGCCCGGCATCACCTCGGCCATCGTGGGCGCGCGCACCGTGGAGCAACTGCGCGACAACCTGGCCGCGGCCGGCTGGCGCCTGCCGGCCGACGCCATGGCCCGGCTGAGCGAGGTCTCGCAGTTGCCCGATCGCTATCCGCAAGCGATCGAGCGCGACATGCACGAGCGGCGCAACGGCGCAGTGGGCCGACAGCCGCGGCTCCCCACCGGCCCGGACGCGGCCTCCTGAGCTCCCAGGCCCCCGATTTGACAGATCTGGGCCTTGTAGTATAATTTATTCGCGCGTGAGAGGTGCACACCCCGTCGGCTGTGCTGTTGATCCTAATTCGATGTCCTTTTTTCGACCCATCAGGAGGTAACACCATGAACGCGGCCATGACGATCGAGGAGTTCAATGCGTTTCTGAAGTCGGAGCAGCAGGACAATGCGCTGCTTGACCTGTTGCGCCGGCTGACGAAGATCGAGAAGCCGGAGGATGTGCGCGCCATCCAGCGCATCGTGACTCAAGTCAACTGGCAGGGATGGGCCTATTAGCATTTCTGCGTAGATGCGTTTTTGCTCACACCGAAAAAGCGAATATAATCACCGCGTGCGGCGCCGCACGCGGTGATTTTTTATGCCGCTCCTGCATTATCGTCGTTCCATTACGGGTATCTTGTCAACAAACGGGGCGGACGGGGGGGTGCAGATCATAGGCATCAAGCTAACAGGAAGATGACATCTTACGCCATGTTTTCTCTCGCTCGCAGGGGGTCTGTGACCCCCGTCTGGCCGCCTGAGACGACATGTGCAAGCCGACGACGCCGGTCACAGACCGGCTGGAAGCAGTTCCAAAGCTTAGCTTGATGC